>JBKJMR010000399.1:0-8639 GCA_046596275.1 Bacteroidia bacterium
CGAACACATGACCGATTATAGCCTTATCGTTCACCAGATGATGGGCGATGAAGAACAATCAGGTTTGCGGCTCATTCATGATAAAGAACGATTCCTTTCCGATTACACTATTTTCAGTCGTGACCGTGGAAAGGGATTCAACTATAAATATCCGCATCCTCCTTCCGGAAATCCGCCGTATGGTCATCCGGATCATGTGAGTAACGGCATCTGGAACACCGATAATGTTTCTGGAATGAAGCATCGTATTGTTCGTTTGCTGGGAATGGATGACCATAAAAGACGAACGCTCGCAACAAAATTTTTAACGATAAAGCTGGAAGTGATTGCGGATGAATCGATGTGGCATGTTGCGCTTGCCGATCCGCTGCATCCTTCTGTTACATTAATGACATCGCACAAGTATGATACAGAAGAATGTGCGGAAAGTACCTTGCTGTACATGCTGCATGAAGGCGATAACGAAGATAAATACGAGATCAAAGGAACAGCAGGGAATTTTTATTACGTGCTGAATAATGATTGTGAAGAAGTGGAAGTAATTGCAACAAGCGTAAAAAATAATTTCGCAACAAGAGAATTGTGCAACACGGAAATGCAGCGTGTCATCCAGTTTTTCCGTGACAATTGTGATGTCGAAAGTTTTCACCTTGTAGAACATATTTTACTTCGCCCGCGAACAAATCTTGATATCCCGTTACAGGGTTGTGCAGCGTGTGCGGATGAAACCAGGCCTGTTTCAGAAGAGCATATCCCGGAATATTTATTTCACATCCGGATGATGAGGCAGAAAGAGCGTGATGCTTCACCAATGCATCCGCGGCAAAAACGAATAGACCGCTGGAAGTTTGAGCTGAAAGATCGTGAAGGAAATCGTATTCTTAACAGTGAAGGATATGTTGAATTAAATAGCTGTACAAATGGAATTGCCTCGCTGCGTGAACATGGAACGAGCAGAAGCAATTATCATATTTCAAAAAGTAAAACTTATCGCGGCTTCAGCCTTTTTGCTGATAATGGTCAGCTGATCGCGAAAAGCAAAAACTATCCGAACACCACAGAACGCGATGAAGAAATAAACAAGCTCATGGTTTTCCTTGCTTTCAAAAATGATACCTGGGATGTAGATAACAATGGCGGTGAAAATGAATTTTTCTGTGGAGATGACGACGATCCGTATTCCTTCCGCCTTTCAGTTATTCTTCCCGCATGGCCGACACGCTTCAGGAATATTGCGTTCCGCCAGTTCATTGAAAAAACAATACGACTTGAAACACCGGCGCATATTCATCCGAAAGTGTGCTGGGTGAATCTCGAACAGATGCGAACATTCGAACGCGCATATAAAAAATGGGTAGGCGGAATGGTCACAAATGATTTCCCGAATCCGCATACCTCACGCAGGTTAATAAAAGCATTGTACAGTCTTGATAATGTATATCCGGCAGCATTGCTTCACAGTTGCGATGACACCAGCAGCAATGAACCACAGGTTATCCTGGATTACACTTCACTGGGCAATCTCTAAAAAAAGAACGATCAATTACACGATAACAGGCACCGTCAAATGAATACACAAACCACAGCCAGCTTTCCGAAGTTCGAACAGAACCAGATTCTTTCGAGCTCGCACCTCAACCAGCTCCGTCAATACCTTGATGAAAGCAACAGGCTTACACGTGTCCGGCTTTCGGGCGTTGGAATTGTTTGCGGCCTGAAGCTGTCGTTCACTACCGGTGTATCAAAAACGATCGCAGTCTCTTCCGGTTATGGAATTACAACTGAAGGATACCTGCTCGAGCTGGAAGGAACCACTTTCAACTATTACAAACCCTATTACGATCCGTCAGATCCGTTTTATGAATTCGGTCATGCATTTTCCGATGACGGACGCGATGAAAATACCGGCATCGAAACAGAATACCCGGAACCAACAGGAACAGAACCACATCGCAGCGGATCGCCCGTGTTATATGAATTACTGGAAGCCCCGGGAAGCGAAACAACAGCACAACCATTAAACGCGCTCGCCGGAATAAATAATATGGCCGTGGTGCTTTACCTCGAATTTGTAGATGAAGCGTTGAAAAAATGTACAGGAACAAATTGCGACAACAAAGGAACAAATCGCGAAATGACGGTTCGTGTGTTGTTGGTTGACAAATCAGAACTATTTGAATACAACAGGGAAAGCTTATTGTCGACACCCGATGAATTGGCAACGCTTAATATTCCGAGGCTGAATAACAATCAGTTGAAAACGGTAAACACAAAGGATCAGCTTCGGAATTTATACCGGACAACGATCTATAATAATGCTGCTTTTAAAACTGAACTGAAAGAAGCAATCACAAAAGCCTACAACACCTACAAGATCCGTTTAGGCTTACCGGGCAAACATGTGAATCCTGCAAAGAGCGCAATCGATGCGATGGGAACAGATGTAACGTATTATCAATACCTAGCTGACGGATTAAAAGATATTGTTGTAACGTACAATGAGTTTGCCGAGCTCGCATATACGTTTACAGATACATGCGGTGCAACAATCACAACTTTCCCGCGTCATCTTACCATCGGTGCGCTCGTACCGGATGATACATACCCGTATGATCAGTACCGCACCGATTTTTTTGACGCATTACCGCCAGACAGGAATAATAAAACATTGCTAAAGGCACAGATGCTATTTCAAAAAATGTTGCAGCTGGCATTATGTTTTAAAATTCCTGCAAGCAGCAAAGTAGATATTACACCAGGAAAATATGTGCCGTTGAACTTTTCAGAATGGAGCATTCCGTTTTATTATGATCCGAATTTACTTGTTCGCACAGATTTAACCGGAAAAGGCGATTTGCTGCATTGGTGGAATCCTACACAAACACTACGCAATAAAGAAAGAGATCGTACTGCATATTACTCCGGCGTTTTTTCGCAGAGTGATTATTTCCTTAAACCCTTTTCTTATTCCGTTGAGCATCTTCCGTTTTATCGCGTTGAAGGTGTGCAGGGAAAAGAACGCGATAAAGTGTTGAAGGAAATAAAAGATTTAAAGGATCAATATAACCTGGGTTTTGATGTGGTTGCTGTTCGTGTAGATGCGGCGGGTGATGTGTTTGATTTTGGTGATTGCAGCTTCGGCGATTTGCAGGAAGAATATTATTTCCACAGGAAAAAAATATTCGACTTTGTTGATCTTATTTTCGAGTACATAAGAATCGCCCGTTCGTATTTTAAAGAAGGGAAAGAAGAGGACAAAGAGAAGGAAGAATCAATTGATGATCTTTTCAAATTGGTTGATGCGAAATATGAAGAGCTCAAAAAAGTGCTTCCGGAATGTTTGAAAGATTTTGATTATGGCGATTTCAAAGCGCTCTATAAAGAATACCTCAATAAATTCATTGATGTGCTCATTGCTGCCGGACTATTAAAAGGTCTTGGAAAGTTGTTGCCTGCAAACCCATCTGATAATATCACCTCTGTTGAAAGTTTAATAAGCCTGCTTGTCAGCCTGGGATCACGCGCCGTTTATAAGATGATCGACGCGATGTTTTACAATAAGCTTTACCGCATCTATTACAGGTATATCGATCGTCTTTACCGTCACAAGCTGCAAACTAAATTTTCAAAATACGCAGCGTTGCACCCTGGAATGGAGCACCTGGATGGATTACGCAATCATGAAACGCTGGTGCTCGTATACGCGCCCGGTTCGCCTACAAATCCTGATCCTGCGGGAAATGGAAAAGGAGTAGAATATGTGCCGGAAAAAAGTATTGAAGAACGAATTGTAAAAGCTCCAGCCGACAATGAAGAGCGAAGAAAAAAAGAAGTGGATGAGGTGACAGAAAAAAAGAAAAACATCCTGGAGGCAATCCAAAAAATTGACCCGGACGATCCCGAAAGTCGTGAGAAAATCGAAGAGCTCTTGAAAAACCTGAATTCTTAATTGACAATTAACGCCGGCAAAAACATAACCGGCTACTGAAAAAAATATTCTGCCACAATATAAAGGCAATCACAAAAAAATAACCGGCACAATGGCAAAGAAAGCAGATTCTAATGACAAGAAGCGAAAGGCTTCCGGTGATTCATTAAAACCACAAGCCGTTACCGGTGAGCAGAAAAAGCAACGTGAAAAACGCGCTGCCAATACGGAAGAATTTAAAGAGATCGGGCACAAGGTAAAGCCGGTCTTTGCGGATTTTATAAAACGCAAAACGAAAGCCGGCGCCGATACAAAATCACCAAAAGAGGATAAAGCATCATCGCGCGAATCAGAAACACGAGAATTTATCCTTACTGAAGTTGCAGCACCATCCGATTCAGCATCAGATGCACCAATCGCCTTTGCAGAAGAAACAAACAATGATCAGCCTGTAAATGAAGAATCAGCAAATGAAGAATCATCCGATACAAAAAGCTTTTTCGGATTTGATTTTGATTTTGAAAAATTCGACAGCAAACCTTTTTTAGAAGCGCTTGAAAAATTCCTCAGCCCGAGAGAAGCATACGAGCCGGTAGATCCGCCTGCACCAACGCCGATGGTGATCGTTGCTGATTTTACATTGCCGTATCGTTGCTGCGAAGATTACGTTTGCGAAGATATGTGCTACACAGATGAAGAATTATCCATGTTGCCCATTCCGCCATTTGCAAAAGATGATTTTGCCGTTACACGAAGAGATACGCAAGTAGATATTTATCCTGATCTGAACGACAGTCATTTGTTCAAAGATGCAATCGTTGTGAAAGAGATTGAAGAAGGGCAAAGTTTTTCAACCACTGCCGGCGGACGCGTGACGACAGATAAAACCGGTGAGCACCCGCGTTTCATTTACACACCGCCAGAAGGAGAAACAGGAATTTCAGATTCATTCATTTACACTTTGTACAATACAAAAAATGAGTTGTCTGATACTGCAACCGTTTGGATTGAAGTAGCCGAATCGATACCGACATTCTCAATGGATCCGACAACGGTTTGCCGCAATGCCGGTGGACAGCGGATCAGTGTTAATGCGATGGGAAATGAATGGGAAACCATTGAAGTGAACGGAAATGGAATTGAAAAGATCATTGATAGAAGCACAGGAATTCCAACATGGTCATTTAATCCAGCAGGTTTGCGCGTTGTGGCCGGACTAAATCCGATTACACTTACACTGAACGGGCAGGAAGTAGGAAGGATAGAAGTAACCGTAAATGAAATCGCCTCAGAATTTCTTGCAGTAGGTGAATTAATTTCTATTGACGGAGAAACAGGTGTGGCTACAATTGCATTGCATGATGTGTCGGTGAATGCGCAGTCCTATCGATGGGAATGGAACCTGCTTCCGGAAGGAATTACGAATGAAAGTTCAGCAGTGCCGGATGCAAGTCGCACGGTACTATTACCATTGGCAGGAATTTCAAAGACACCCGCAGACTTTTTTATTCATCTAAAGCTTACGACAAAATCAGCTGTTGGATGCACGGATGAAACAGAAGGAGATATTCGTATCATTTGGCCACGTCCTGAACCGGGAACTCCGGAGATCTTAACAACTACTTCTGAAATTTGTACTACCGCTTCACCGATAACCATCTCTGTTAATCCGGAAGGTAATGATTGGGCAGATATTGAATTAACAGGTAACGGAATACAAAAGTCCGAAGATGCAAACCAAATTCCGACATGGAGTTTTAATCCGCGTGGTACTAATGTTGTTATCGGGGTTAATATATTGAAGCTCGAATTAAACGGTACAGAAGTCGACAGGCTTGAAATAACAGTAATGGAAAGTAGTGCAGCCTTCGAACCTGTCGGGCGTGCTGAATACACCAACCCGGATAAACCCGGCGGATCAGTTTACCTGCGCAACGGCTCTAAAAATGCGTCACGATATAACTGGAAATGGACATCCAGGTATGGAAATGGTCAGCAGGATATTACGCCCGATGCAAATGGTGAAGTAAAGCTGCCATTCACATCGTTACCGGTGCGGGCAGAAAACTTTGATCTTGAGTTAACATTAACCGTAGTATCGGATAAAGGTTGTCCAAATACCAAAACAGGAAGAGTTGCAATTATTGTTGATGGAGGGCCCACCAACTTCAACGTTGATATCGTGAAAAAATATTTGTTCAATTCGAATATGATCATTACTGATCCGGATGATTTGGTTGAAACCGGTATTTCGAAATCCGCAATGGACAATATGGAACTGCAGGTAACAAACGTATTAGGAGATCTCAACGATCCGAAGTTTATGGAAACAGTAACGCCTGCAGAATTTGATGCTACTATCAACGCATTAGCGGCAACGATACAGAGCGTTACAAAAGATGCACCTCCCGGAGATTTTAAGCTGAACAAAACCTATATGACTTTGCTTAATAATCTGTCGATGGCAACATATGCACTGCTGACACTTCGTGATAGCGATTTGAACAATGCCCAAATTCTTGCCGCTGAAAATATCGCCAAAGGAACAATAGAGGCCATAACTGTCAGCGGCTTCCAGGTAAATACAGAAACAAAAGCAGATTTCAATTTGTTGATGAATGAGGCGAGTGTCAGCAAGCCTGATTTACATTCTTCATTCGGAAAAACAAATGAATTCTTTAACAGGACCTAATACCAGCAGGGTTGAATACGCATATCATCAATAAGCAGGTACTGGAGCTGAAGGTAAATTCGGCAGAGCATGCGTATGGATTTCAGATGCAGGCGCGTGATGCGTTTATGAGCGATGTGCTTCCTGTAATTGGGGAAGTGCTGGATGAAATTGCCGGCCCCGATAAAGTAATTCGCATTGACAGGCTGGAGCTTGACCTGGGCACAATTAACCCTGGAAGAATGGCAGCACAAATGAAAGAGCGTATTCGCGAAGCGCTTTTAAAACAGCTGCCTGATCTGAAGCAAAAAAAACCACAGGCTGAAAAACTTTCCTTCTCAATAATTGAAACAGTTACAGAAGGAAAAAAGAATAAAGCGCAGCTGATGAGCGAAACTTTTTCGCAGCGCGAATTGCTTTCCATTTATTTTGAAACAGGTTTTCTTCCGTGGTGGGCCGGCGATGAAATAGATGTCATCGATGCAGATGAAATTATCGTTAGCCTTTTTAAAAAAGAACCGGTTACAACATTAGAATGGTTGCAGCAGCTTGCAGTAAAATCCCCTGTGGCGATAAGGAGAATTTTATTGCAGCTGGAAAAGCCAACACACAGATCTATTCTTGATGCATTTCCGGCGACACTAATTTCAAAGATCCAACTAGTGTCAAAACAATTGGTGCAGGTAAAAGGCACTGTCAATCATTTTGTATTGGAGGAAGTACGAAACGATTCCATTCTTTTTACAGCATTGATCCTGCCATCAGAGATTTTGCATGGCACTGAAAATACAGCCCCGGAAATTTTAGAAGCGTTGATTGTGCGGCTTTCTGCTATTTATCGCATCCCGGTTGCTGAAATAAAAAAACAGCTGTATAGCGAAACTGTAGCAGAAGTTATATCTTCCGCTAATCAAAGTAAAGCACCTGATCTTGTTGACTATTTTATTGAATGGGAAAAGAAAAACCCGGAGCTTGCGGCTGACGTCACAGGTAATGATTCGGGAACATTGGAAGCTTTCACCAGCGAAGAGCCGCTTTCTATACGTGAGCTGGTTGAAAAAATTGAGCAGGCATTAAAGTTGTTTGAAGAGAAACAACTGAATTATTTAAGACGGAGAAAAAAAGCAATTGAAGCAAAAAAGAATAAAACGCTTCAGCCGGATACGAATAAGAAAGCTGCGGGTAAGCAGCAACAAAATAATACACAGCAGGAATCAATACATCAGCATACGGATAAATTCGTTACAGGTGAAATGCAGGAAACGATTGATACCGTTCCCGGATTTTCACCGGATGTGCAAACGAATGATCCGGTAAAGGAAGTTGAACAAGCTAATACTCCTGGAGATGATAAGCTGGGCATTGTTAAGATCAATTGGTTTCGGGCCGAAAATGAAAACAGTACGCCGCAACGGATTTCAGGAAAAGAAGAATTTAAAAAACCATTCACTGAAAAGCCGGGTAAAAAAGATCAGGAACAAAAAGAAAATACACCTGTTCCCGAAGTGTTCAAGCCGGGAGAATTACCTGCAGCAGAAGAAACAAAAGATGAGTCTGCTGAGCAAAATAATGTTGCAGCTGCGTTGGAACAGGATGATGAAGATTTTCTTCTGGAAGAACATCCGCTACTGCAGAAAAAGCCCTCAGATGGGATGACACGCTTCGGCGGAATTATTCTCATCGCACCTTTTCTTCCCGCGTTCTTTTCAGAATTAAAATTAATTGAAGACGGAAAGTTTAAAAGTGAAGCAGAGCAGCACAAAGCATTGCACCTGTTAAACTTTATTGCATCCGGAAAAACAGCCTCGCCCGAATATGCGTTGTTGCTGCACAAGCTGCTTTGCGGAATTGAAATTACACAGCCCGTTCCGAAAACAGTAAAGCTCACAGCCGCAGAAAAAAAAGAAGCAATGCTTTTCCTCGATGATATTGCAGAACAATGGACCGCACTTCGAAGCACTTCAGGAAAAGCATTGCGCGATACATTTTTTAAACGTAACGGAATTTTAGAGAAAAAAGAGAAAGTATGGTTGCTCCGTG
>JBKJMR010000407.1:0-3910 GCA_046596275.1 Bacteroidia bacterium
TTCTGCATTAAGCTTCATGCTGGAGAATTTGGGAAAGCCGGTTATCCTCACCGGTTCTCAATTACCGATCGGAACTATCCGCACCGACGGAAAAGAAAATCTTATTACAGCAATCGAAATTGCAGCGGCCAAACGCAATGGCCAACCAGCAGTGCCTGAAGTATGTGTGTATTTCGAATTTTGTTTGTTTCGCGGCAACCGCACATTAAAAGTGAATGCCGAACATTTTGACGCATTCAAATCGCCCAACTATCCTTCCCTCGTTGAAGCCGGCGTTCACTTAAAATACAACGATACGGCCATCATGCCGATTCCATCCGGAAAATTAAAAGTCTTTACAAAGCTCGATCTGAACGTAGCGATCCTGAAATTATTTCCGGGAATTACACCACAGGTTATTGATGCTGTGCTGGGAATAAAAGGATTGCGTGGTTTGGTGCTGGAAACATTCGGGGCCGGGAACGCACCAACAGATAAATGGTTTACCCGTTCGCTGGAAAAGGCGATTAAAAAAGGATTGATCGTTTTGAACGTGACGCAATGTTATGCGGGACGGGTAGAGCAGGGCCGTTACCAGACAAGTTCCCAGCTCGAGAAAATCGGCGTTATTGGCGGAGCGGAGATGACTACGGAGGCGGCGATCACCAAACTGATGTTCCTGGCAGGCAAAGGAAAAAGCGGAAAAGTGATTGCCGGCCAGCTGCAAAAGAATCTACGGGGCGAGCTATCAGCAAATTAAGCTGTCCGAAAGTTGTATTTTTACTCCGGTTGGCTTAAATTACAAGTCTGAAAAGGGCACTTTATTCTTATTTATCAATTAAAAAGGATTGAAGTTATACAGCGATACAACTTTTTAACGTTCAGATTCAAAAATTTTGCAGGACTATGGCATACCGTACCGATCCTACAAAAGAATTTCTCCAGGCAGTTGGAGATAACATTCGTTATTACCGTCAAAAGCGCGGTTTAACACTCGAAGCTCTTGGTGATGATATTGGCCTTGATAAGGGAAATATGCATCGCATCGAAGCCGGGAAAAACATAACCTTGCTTACAATGTTGAAAATAGCCTTGTTCCTGGAGATCGATCCGGTGAAGCTATTGAGCAACGATGTAAATATTTCGCTTGAAGATGCGGAGGATTACATTGTCCGCAAACGCCAGGCAAGAACACGTTCAAAAGCCAAAGCAAAGCGTAAAACCGCTAAGAAGGCTAAAAAACGATAACAGGTTGTTTGATCATTGTTGAAAACACCTCGGGTTAACAACCCCGTTGTGCTGAGGAAGTGTGTATAAGTTTCATTACAAAAGAAAAATGCAGCGTTTAGGCTGCATTTTCTTTTTGTGCTTATTATCAGCTTATCTATCTTTTTTCTCCTCTTTACCTTTTTTGATCTTTCCGCGCAGCAGAATGCTCTTGCCGGCAGCGTCCATGTTTTGTTTAAAGCCGCCTGCTCCCATACGGATGTTGTCCAACGTTACCTGGAGCGTTTGTGCGAATGTTGTATCCATAAGCAACATGCCGACGGTTCCCTTGCCGTCCTTCAGGCTAGTTGTAATTTCAGCGAGATTGTTGGTAATGGTTGCAGCATTTTCTGTCGTGGCCTGCAGCTGTTCCATAATATCATCCATGTCGATTGGGATCTCACTTTTGATGACGTCATTATTCTCAATTTCTTTTTGTCCTGTAGTTCCGGGATTGATCTGAACAATTTTATTTCCCATCAAGCCGTCTGAACCGATAATTGCTTTTGCGTCTTTTTTGATGAATCGTTTTGTGTCGGTATCAATCAGCATATCAACACGAACTACCGTATCGCTTACCTGTTCGATGCTTTCCACAATACCTACCGTGATGCCGGAAAAGCGTACATTATTTCCAACCTGCAAACCACTGATGTTTTTAAACATAGCGATCACGCGGAAGCTGCTGTTAAAAAGCTGCTTTCGCTGGCCGATAAAATATAGCCCGGCAATAAACAGCACTATCCCTATAGTGACAAATAATCCGAGCTTAATAGAACTTCCTTTTTCCTTTTTCATGATTATTATTTTATTCAAAAAATGCTTTAATTTTTTCGTCCTGTGATTCAGAAAGTTCTTTGAAAGTTCCTTCTGCAATAAATGCACCTTCCGATAAGATCACCACGCGGTTGGAAACAATTCTTGCGCATTCCATATCGTGTGTGATAATGATGGAGGAGGTGTTGTATTTTTTTTGAACTTCCAGCATCAGCTTACTGATCTCTCTTGAAGTGATTGTGTCAAGACCTGTTGTTGGTTCATCGTACAGCATGATCTCCGGCTTGAGAATTAATGTTCTTGCCAATCCAACACGCTTTCTCATTCCACCTGAAAGCTCCGAAGGCATTTTGTCAATTGCTTCAAGCAGCCCGACATTATCCAGTGCTTCTTCTACGCGGGAAGTAAGTGCATCCGGCGATTCCATTTTTTCAGCCCGTAATGGAAATTCAAGATTTTCGCGCACGGTCATCGAATCGTATAATGCGCCGCTCTGAAAAAGGAAGCCTACTTTTTTGCGCAGCTCATTCAGTCCTTTTGCATCAAGCGTTGAAACATCTTGTCCGAGAATATCAATTTTTCCTTCGTTGGCTTCAATCAATCTTACAAGACATTTTATAAGAACTGATTTTCCGCTTCCGGATTTTCCGAGGACAACCACATTTTCTCCGCGGTTTATTTTCATGGAAACATCATTCAGTACTTCCTTCTGACCGAAGGCGAGCTTCATGTTTTCAATGTCTATTACGACTTCGTCCTTGTCTATTTCCTTTTCCATTATCTTGAAAGTAAGTCCGTGAATTGCACTGCGATCATATCGATAATGAAAATTAATAGTGATGCTATAACTACCGAAGCATTCGCTGCTATTCCAACGCCTTCAGTTCCTTTATTGGAATTGTAACCTTTAAAGCAGCTGATGATCCCGATAGAAAATCCGAAGAAAAATGTTTTTATGAATGCCGGGAAAATATCAGACCAGTCGAGTGAATCAAAAACTTGCGAGAAAAATAATTTGAAACTCACATCGCCTGCAATATTTACACCGAGATAAGATCCGTATAATGAAATTGCATCAGAAACAATTACCAGGATAGGGATCATTAATGTTGCTGCAAGCACACGTGTGACCACCAAATACTTAAAAGGATTTATTCCTGAAACTTCCATCGCATCGATTTGTTCTGTTACTTTCATCGAAGCCAATTCTGCACCAATTCCTGAACCGCTTTTTCCTGCACAGATCAGCGCAGTAATTACAGGACCGATTTCGCGGATAATAGAAACAGCAACCATCGAAGGCAGCCACGACTCCGCGCCGAATTCTGCCAGCGTAGGGCGCGACTGAAGTGTCATCACCATTCCCATGATAAACCCGGTAATAGCGACCAGCGGAAACGATTTGTACCCGATGAGATAACATTGTCTCGCGATCTCACGGAATTCGTAAGGCGGAAAAAGCACTTCTTTGAAATAGCGGCCTGTGAAGCGACAAAGCGCTGTCATCTCCGTGAAAAATAATTTCATTGCATTGGCCGGTTGGCTTTCTGAAATATTTTTCGCGATAGAAGGAGCGCTTTTCTTTTTGACTTCGTTTTCGGTGGACATAATTTATTTCGCTGCTTAATTCAGGTATCGACGTAAAATCCAGGCAATCGTTTCGTGCGATTCCATTACCCCTGTCAGGAAATCTGCAGTTACAGCATCTCCGAATTTTTCGTCGCAACGTTCAATATCTTTTCTTAGCTCACGAATGATAGTTTCATGATCTGCAACAAGCTCTTTGATCGTTTCTTTTGTAGACAGATATTTTCCAGGGTGTTCTTTTAAAGTTGTGAGCCTGGAAAATTCATTCAGCGTTCCGATAGTTTTCCCGCCAAGTTTCCCG
>JBKJMR010000146.1:0-3339 GCA_046596275.1 Bacteroidia bacterium
ACAATTATAAGTAGTGCTACTGAGGCAAAAGAAATAGTAGCCATTGATGCAGAAGTATCAACATCTAAGATCATTGACTTCTATACGCTTATGTTAAAGGTGTATCACAATTTATCTTCAATTCAAAACATTTATCACACCCTTGGAAAATCAAGCATAGGAGAAGTTCAGAAGGATAACTTTTATATTGGGATCAACCAAATTGCAGCGAAGGATATGTTTACTGACCCAGGTGCTAATTATATAAACGCTGGGGACTTTCATGGCAGGCAAATTGCAGAATCCGAGAATCTTCACCTTACATCGACTTTGATGCGAAGAGTTCAACGTCATCCTGAAAAATTATCCAGAGCTGAATTGAAAAAATTTATTTCGAACTATTTATCGGACGAATATATTCTTATTGGTTTATGCCACAACTTTCAATGGTGGGCATTTCGTGATGACCCTGACTTTTCTTCCAGATTCTCAGAATCTGAGATCAGCGACGAAGTAAAGAAAACAGGGTACGTTGGTAAATACCAGACAGTTTTACAGGTATTTAATAGTCCTGATCCATGGAATGAAAAGAGAGCGCTTTTGCTAAATAAAAATAAAATTGGACGATTTATCAAAGAGCCAAATCCGCCAAATAATTTTGTAACAGATAATACTGAATTCGAATTTGAAGTAAAAAATCTTTCCAAAGATTTGGAACTCATCGAAAAATTCCTGGAATCGCCTCCTCATTGGTTATCGGAGCTGGGCGATAAGGAAGTTCAAAGAAAATATTTATTGAAAAGTACCACTTTGCGAATTCTTGAACGGTGTGAAATAGTTGAACTTGGCGAAGAAGAAGTAGGTTTTCTAATTGAGCTTGAAGAACAGAAATTGTAGTCCGATTTTTTTAGACGCCCGCTTTCCCTGTTAAATATTAAACGGATTATCGCAGTTTTACTGTGAATTTTACTTCCCTTGCAATCGTTTTTTGTGTGCTTATTAAATTGTTATTTCCTTGTAGAACGCTTTAAGGGCAGTTAAGATGGCAGGACCAGATCGCTCCTTAAATCCTTCAACTATTTTTGAAAGATCAATATTAGGAGTATTACCTCGCCGATGAATTTTATTGTTTTGCAGTGCTCCTATTTCAAGTGAAGCTGCTTTATAATTTAACAAATCAAATAATACTCGGCGACCATTTGTTTTAATTAAGAGGCCATTCATTTCGACAAGAGGCTTATGAGATAAAATAATCACAATATCTTTTAACGATTTGCAATTGGAATCTTCAATGCGGAGAAGTTGCCAGTACCAAATCAGATAACGATTCATTCGGCGGATTTGGATTTCATCACGAATGGCACTACCAGCATCATCAAAAGCCCACATTGTTTCAGTTGCTGTTTCAATCAAGTTTTTAAAGAACACTTTAATATCTTTTACTTCGACAGAATAATACATTTTGGAAAAACTGAACTCATGAATCATTGCCCAAACATCGGCTTGGTAATCTACCTCTTCCAGAATTCGCGGGAACCCTCCAGCTTCATTTGCAGTGTATGCAGTAAGATGATGGTGATAATGAACTGCTTCATGGAAGAGAAACAATCTTAAGGCGCATTGAACTTTCGTTTGATTTTTATTAAATCGCTTATATAACCATTGAATAAACCGATCATCAATTTGCCATTTAGCAGGGGGCCCATCCAAAATAGTAAACCCTCCCGGTACATTATTCGTCTCAACATCAACAACTGTGTCCTTAATGATTGTATTAAAAAGTGAAGGCAGCGAGCTCCAATAATCTACCTCATATTCCGAATAACTATCCTTGGGAAGGCTACTTGCAAACCAGGACAAATTATTTTCGGCTTTAGAATTTGATTCTGATTTTTCATTTGCAAACGCAACGATTTTGCCATTTACTTCCTCGCCAAACTTAGCACGAACCTCCTGAATTTCCTTTTTTATTTTACCCTTGATTGGTTCCTGGACGATCTGTGCCTGGCTGAGCATTAACACTCTATCGTATTTCGGATTTCTGTTAGCATCATATTGATAAAGTGCAATCCTTTTATTAAGATTAGGGCGAATTTTGGTCCCCATCAAGTAAGCAATTCCTACAGGAACAGCTGCAAATAAATGAATTGTTTCCGCGCCGGGAAATTTATTGATAATTGAATCTATTCCTTCTTCAAAATCTTCTACAAAAAGCCTGCTCTGCACCACGCTTTGGAAAGCTTCCTTATCAATTTTGTCCAACTTCAACTCAACTTGTTTTACAATCGAATTCAAGCCTTCGTTAGTATCATTAGCTTGCATTTCAAAAGAACTTTCTACCCGGAATACAATATTCCCTCCTCCTTCGATATCATCCAATACATATTTTTTGAATATCGGAAGACGTCCATCTTTATTTTCGTTTGCCCAATGCCAATTCTGATTGGTATGATTGAGGAGCCTGATTTCGTGATTATGCCAGTTGCCCAATAAATAGCCTAAATGAACCGCTAAAGGCACAGGAGCAGCCCCGAAATAAACAATAATCGCTTCAGGATGCTTTTTTATAAATGGAAGAACCTCTTTGTCAACATATTCTTTCTGAAGCAAAGCTGCATTCTCAAATGCAATTTCACCGATCTTATGCTGAGTTGTACTTTCAGGTTGAATTTCAAAAGTTTTTAATACTTCATCTTCTCCGGAAAAAAGCTCCAGCACCTCTTCGTCAGAAATGTTCCGAAGTATTGAATGTTTAATAATTATATATTTCTTCATGGATTATTTCAGGTTAAGTTGTTTGAATTTTAGTGTGCGCCGATCGCCTTCCCATACTCTCATTTCTTTAATTCCCATTATAATGAAATAGAGGTATCGACTTGAAAAAACATCGTGTTTAAGTTTCTTTTCCCAGGCCTCATAATCAATTCGTGACGGTGAAGGATAATTTTCAGGATGTGTATGCCATTCTCCAAGATAATTAACCCGTCCGTTAGTTTTTTCCCAGGCATTATCAATCACTCTCTGATGTGGTTTTGCAGATCGGAAAAACTTATATCGATCTCTTTTATCTCCTAATAGTGGAACTGTTACACGGTCTACAACAATGTTCTTAGAATCGATAATGAACCGACCAAGCATAACACCTCCCGCTTCCGCTTTGACATCATTATCCTGAATGTATTCTCTCATCCGATCATACGCTTCTATGGAAACCTTGAACAGGCCTTTATTCGACATTGTATAAATCTTAGCTGCGCTATTTGCAGTTAGTACATGTTGGGCTCGTGAAATCATATCTGTAATTCAATAAATCTTGTTCGGAAAGATCTGTATATCGTTTCGAAAGAATAAATCCTTCCT
>JBKJMR010000203.1:0-2738 GCA_046596275.1 Bacteroidia bacterium
ACAATTAGTGACATAGTGAAATTTTAGTACACAAAGGTACGAAAATTTCACTATGTCACTAATTGTCAATACAAGGAATCGAAAGGACGAAAAGTTTGTTGCTGTGTTACTAGAAAAACTCGGTTACAATGCTACGTCTGTTAATGTTGATGAGCTTGAAGATATTGCTTTTGGCTCTATTTTGAAAAAAAACAATCCGAAAGATGTATTAGAAGTCAATGAGGCTAAGGCTTATTATGCTAAGTTGAGAAAACGTAAATAATTGGAAATTTCGTATCATAAAAGGTTTCTGAAAGATATTTCGCAATTACCTTCTGACTACAGGATAAGAATAGAAAAGGAAGTATTTGAAATTTTCCCTACTTTAAAAAGTTGGAGGCAAATATCTAAGGCTGAAAAGTTGCATGGTTTTAAAAATTGCTACAAAATTCGTTTTGGAGATTATCGCTTAGGCCTGAGAATTGAAAATGAAAAGGTTGTGTTAGAAAGAGTGTTGCACAGAAAAGAAATCTATCGCTATTTCCCCATTGATAAGAAATGAAAACAAAAACCCTCCGCAAAAATAAAGTCAACGTTGTTACGCTCGGCTGCTCGAAAAATATTTTCGATTCCGAAGTTTTGATGGGACAATTAAAAGCGAATAATTACGAAGTCGAGCACGAAAGCAAAAGTGATGATTCGGCAATTGTAATTATCAATACCTGCGGATTTATCGATAATGCAAAACAGGAAAGCATTGATACCATTTTGCAATTCGTAGATGCGAAAGCAAGCGGAATGGTGGATAAAGTTTATGTGACAGGCTGTTTGAGCGAACGTTATCGTCCCGAATTAGAAAGAGATATTCCTGAAGTGGATGCATGGTTCGGAACACGTGAACTTCCGCGTTTGCTGAAAGCATTAAAAGCAGATTACAAACATGAATTGGTTGGCGAACGTGTTCTTACAACGCCACAACATTTTGCTTACCTTAAAATTTCTGAAGGTTGTGATCGTCCCTGTTCTTTCTGTGCGATTCCATTGATGCGCGGCAAACATATTTCCACTCCGATTGAAGAGCTGGTAGCGCAGGCACAGCAGCTTGCGAGCAAGGGTACGAAAGAATTAATTCTCATCGCGCAGGATTCTACTTATTACGGCCTCGACATTTATGGCAAAAGAAGCCTGGATGAATTAATGAAAAAACTTTCCGCAGTAGAAGGAATTGAATGGATCCGTTTACATTATGCTTTTCCGAATGGATTCCCGATGGAAGTGCTGGATGTAATGCGTGATTCGCCGACTATTTGCAATTACCTCGACATGCCGTTGCAGCACATTACGGATAACATGCTGAAAAGTATGAAGCGCGGAAATACAAAACAGAAAACGATTGATCTCGTCAACCAGATCCGCGAAAAAGTTCCCGGAATTACATTGCGTACTACGTTGATCGCAGGTTATCCGGGCGAAACGGAGCAGGATCACCAGGAAATGTTGAAGTGGGTGGAAGAAACACGTTTTGACCGTCTTGGCATTTTCACTTATTCGCATGAAGAAAATACTTCTGCGCACGATCTGATTGATGATGTTCCCGCAGAAGTAAAGCAGCAGCGCGCGGAAGCTGTGATGGAATTACAACAAGGAATTTCTTTCGAGATCAACCAGCAGAAAGTCGGAAATGTTTACAAGGTTTTATTCGATCGCAAAGAAGGCGATTATTTTATCGGGAGAACCGAAGCTGATTCGCCGGAGGTAGATAATGAAGTGTTGGTATTAGCCAAAGATATTTACGTGCGTATTGGTGACTTTGCAAATGTGAAGATCAATAAAGCAGAGGAATTTGATCTGTACGGTGAAGTCGTTGGCCTGGACGGGAAGCAGGATTAATTTTTTCCTTCGCATACTTTATCAGCTATTCTGCGTTTCTATTACTACTTGTTGAATTGAAATTGTTAAACAGATTTAACTTTTCATAGCTGAATTTATCTTTTCTTTCCTTAATTATTTTGCAAATTTGATGCGCAATCATCAAGCAAATTCTTTTAGTGAAGTTGTTTTGTAAAACCGGTTACAATGAAAAAGCTACCTGCAATTGTCGGATTTATTTTCATCAGCGGAATGATTGCCTGTTCCTCCAAACCAATTCCTGCCCCTTCTAAACCAACCGCAACAGCGAAAGTTGATTCCATTCCAACTGTAGCTGTAGCACCGAAAATAAATTCTGTCGAAGTGCTGTTAACAGAATTGCCTTTAATGCGTTTTCCGTTGAACATTGCAGTTGATAGTTTCAGGAACAAAAAAACAATTCCACTTTCTCTCAACGAAAATTCTCCATGGTTTTCACAATCGATGCAGTTCCGGGAGGGAACAAAAGTAGAAGCGATCGGGAAATTTTATAGTGATATGAAAAATATCGGTGTTTTGTTTTTTGTTGCTTCACCTGGTGAATTTGAGGACGAGGCGGGTAAAGAAGAAATAATTCTGAGCCTTTTTAACACAGAAACCGGAACAGTAGAATCACGTTCATTAGCGCTTAAAGGTGATGGAATGCTCGGAAGCTCCGTCATGAAAAATAACGAAGAAGGAAAGAAATTTGTGCGGCTTGAAATGGCAGAGATCAAAGTCACCTTGCAAAGCTTCAGCATTGAAAAAGGTAAATTTGCTTTGAAGAAATCAAGCGATAAAAAATTTCCTTCCAATGAAAAAGGTCTTAAGGAATCCAATCTTCTTACTAAGAGCTGGTTAAAATAAAACAG
>JBKJMR010000476.1:0-4986 GCA_046596275.1 Bacteroidia bacterium
AGGCGAGAAGGATACTGATGAAAAAGGCGGCAAGAAGAAAAAAAAGTATGGTGAAAAAGATGGTTTATTAGAACGCGGAAAAAAGGAGAGGGGCAAAGAAAAGAAGAAGGGTGAAGAGGGTGAGGGCGGAAATAAGCCGGGTGAGGATGGTGAAGACGGTTACAAACCGAAAGACACTGTCAAGATGAATGAGGCTGGAAGCAAGTCAGATTATATCATGTTCTGTGCGAAAGTGAGAAATTATTTTCCTGATGGAACACCGAAACCTTTGTATTTCGTTTATCACTACCTCACAAAATATGACGCGGTAAAAGAAAGTTTTATTCGCGATACTGCGATGCCGCATTTTGATGAACTGAAATGTGATCCATCTGCATTGCCGATGTACCGTTCTAAAACAGACAGCAGCGTCATAAAAAATTCAATGGCGACGAAAAAGATGAGCGTCATCACTTCTGAAGTGTATGTTTCTTCCAACACCTGGAAGCATGCATTATTAGCTCCCGCAAGCGCATTTTATTGCCAGACAATTCCGGTTGACAGCAGCTACAAAAAAATGTTTCGTTCGGCTTACAAAGTAAAATCATATACGTCTGAGCTTAATAATGCGTATTTCGTTTACAATCCTTCCGGGAATCCGCAATTAGAAAGCTACCAGGAAGAACGATATGATGAGCTTCGTTCAGTACAAAATTATGCGGGAACGGACACTGCGCTGTTTCGCTATTACACGCAAATGCCGAAAGGTCCATTGTACGATTCGATAAATGCATTATCCAAACGTTTGACACAAGGTGCGCTTACGCCGATTGATAAAGTAATTGCTATCCGCGATTTTTTCCTGCAGACAGATAAAGAAGGAAACAGAATTTTCCGCTACTCTTTAAATGCCGGTGTTCCGAGCGATCCGAACATTCCGAATTCAAGCATGCTGCGCAATTTTATTTTTAAAACGCATGTCGGCTATTGCACGTATTACGCTGGAGCTTCTCTTTTCCTTTTACGTTCCGCAGGAATTCCGTCGCGGTTCACAACCGGATTCGCAACGATCGACAGAAGCGATAAAAATAAAGGCTGGTATTGGTTTTACGCAAGCCAGGCACATGCATGGACACAAGTTTATTTTCCCGGTTACGGTTGGCTTGATTTTGATATGACTGTTGGTAACGATGATCAGCGTGAAGCACCGCGCCCGGATGGAACACCGCCGTTGCCTCCGCCTTCACCATGGCTTGTCATCGATGGAAAAGCAGAAGAACTTCCGGGAGAAAATAGCAGGCTTGATGTTTCTTTCTCGAAGCTTATTTTCTTCAATGATGATTATCGTTTGGAAGAACCTGTTACACGCACAATCGATGCTTCGGTTTGTCGCGTGCTGTATGGGAAAAAAGATACAACACTTGCCTGCATTCAAGAAGGCGATTCGCTGATCATCGTTTCTTATGATGATGCGGCGAAAAAAGTTCCTGTACCTGATATGAACAAGAGTATTGATGAACAGGTAAAAGCATTTTCAAACCCGATCATTGCTGATGAGATTCATATTAAAGTAAGGAAAGAAGACAAAAAGAAACTGGAAGAAAAGAAAGAGCAGAAAAAAGAAAAAGAGGAGCATACCGGCGCTAAAATTATCGGTGTGATCATTGGATTACTGCTTGCATCCTTAATTGCGCTACCATTAGGCTTCCCGAGATTTTGGAGAATCTGGCTTTTTACCCGGATGAGATTAGCGTCAGATACTAAGTCAAAAGCCGACAGGGTTTACCGTATGGCCTTGTATGAATTTCATATGGCCGGAATTGAGCGCGGACATGAAACTCCTTTACAGTATGCGGTAACAAAAACAGATCCGATCCTGGGAATTAATTTTAGCGCGTTTATGAATATGTATCTCCGCATGAAATACACAAATGGAATGGTGATGCCGGGCGATAAAGAAATTATTGACCGCATGGCTGATTCTATTCGCCCGGCTGTTAGAAAAAAATTCGGATTTATCAAAACCTATTATAAATTCTATAATATTGCCCGCGCGTTACGTTTTTTCCGTAAACCGGAAGCTAATCACGACGAACAACAATCATCATTATGAACGATCAGCCACAAGCAGTAACCAGCCACAGCGCAAAGCTGTTAACACTTACAGAAAACATCGGAAAAATTATCCGTGGAAAACCACAGGAGATAAAATATGTGATCACGGCTATGCTTGCACGTGGACATATTTTACTCGAGGATAACCCGGGCGCAGGAAAAACTGTACTGGCAAAAACACTGGCGCAATCTATTTCCGGTGGATTAGATGAAGCGCCTTTGAATTCAGCAGGAACCGTTTCATTCAAGCGAATTCAGTTTACTCCTGATTTGCTTCCGATGGATCTGCTGGGCTCGCATATTTTTGATGATGTGAAAAAAGAATTCATTTTCAAGAAAGGTCCGTTGTTTACCAATGTGCTTCTTGCCGATGAGATCAACCGTGCTTCACCGAAAGTGCAAAGCGCATTGCTCGAGTGTATGGCGGAAAATCAAATTTCTTCGGGTGATAAAACGTATCAGCTCGATAAATTTTTCTTCACCATCGCCACACAGAATCCGGTGGAGATGGAAGGAACTTATCCTTTGCCCGCTGCCCAGCTCGATCGTTTTTTTATGAAGATCACTTTCGGTTATGTGACCGAAGAAGTGGAATTGGATATTTACAATAATTATATCGCAATAGGCGACGTTCGCAATACGGTGAAGCAAGTGCTTACGTACAATGATATCATCGGCTTGCAGCAGGAAGCAGAAAATGTTTTTATTCATCCTGAGCTGGTAAAATCAGTGGTGAATATTGTGCAGGGAACACGTCGTCATGGAGAGATCTCGTTAGGTTGCTCAACACGCGGCGGAATTATTTTCCTCAAATGTCTCAAAGCATACGCGCTTGTCAATCAGCGTAATTTTGTGATCGAGGATGATATTCGTGCGCTTGCGCAGCCTGTTTTACATCATCGTCTGATATTCCGCAACCGTGATGCTTCTCGCATCGCATTGCAACAGGTGATTGATAGGGATCTTGAACGGTTAGCAAAACTTCGTATCGCAGGATAAGTGAAAAAAACGCGCTCCTATTTTTATTCATTTTCAAAGCAATTTCTACTTGGAATTTTGCTTCTGCTTCCTGCATTTATTTTTGCACAGAACAGCGCACGCCAGCAGATAGATATTGAGCGTCGTTATCTCAGCTATGAAGATGAAAAAACATTGGAAAAGGCAAGAGGATTTCAGCGCTCTGATAAAACCTATTATGTAGGTTATATGTATGAAGGTGCATTCCATTTTTATCGTGCGAATGATGAGCTCGGATTCACGAATAATATTGCATCGCTTGAAAAAGCAATGGAGCTGATTGAAAAAGAATTTGATGCTGAATTGCGCACGCGTACCAATGATATTTTTACTTACATCCGTGTAAGCGGTTTGCAAAGTGATTATTGTGAGATCGCGTATTGGCTGCAGCAGAGCTATCAGAATATTGAAATGCCGGGCAAAGCTTTCCAAACTATTTCGCGCGTTCGTGATCGTAATTTGCAGGTGGAGCAGGGGATTGAGTCCTACAATACGATGGGTTGGATCTTTCACCGCAACCGTATGTACACGTCTAAGGACGGAGCAAATTATTCATTCCTGAAAAACTCTGTCAGGGAAAATGATTCGATGGCATATAAGTATTTGGATTCGGCATTGCTGAAACACAGGCTGGATGCTGAATTAAATCTTGGCTTGTTCGACGCATCGTATCTCAACAGGCAGCATTTGTACACGTATCATTATAAAGCAATTCTTTTTGATTATGATCTTGAAATAGATTCTGCGAATTTTTATTACGATGAATTGATCCGCACCGGTTATTATTCCAGCAATAATTACGCAGAATTTAAGCTTGCAATGGGTGAATTTTTAATGGCAGATGAATATTTTCACGAAGCAGAACAACGCGATGGCGCCCGGGAAAAACAAACACGCGAATATTTCTACATGCGCGGCACACTCGATACATATCGCGGGCATCCTGAACAGGCAGATACGCTTCTCCGGAATATTGTCAAAGAACAAGTTGCTTCTCCGGGGTATGGCTGGCATTCCATTGCATTGGCGCGTGCCCTCCATTATGAAGGATTGACTGCTGAAAGCCAGAAACGAAATAATAGTGCCTCAAAGTTTCATGAATTGCATATTGCCACTACATGGGGACCTGTGCAATATGAGATGGCAGTGAAAACATTAGATTACACCAACCAGGTCCAATTCAAGAATGATTATTTATTCGAAAACGCCGAATGGCATACATGGTTGAATCCCCTGCATTGGATTACATACAGTACCTATTCCTACAAAATAAATAACCAGAAATTAATCCTCGGATCACTTGTAGCGAAAAATCCGGAGCGCATGCAAACGATCTACCCGATCTTCTCTTCTGAAAACCTGATCAATTTTGATGAAGTGTGGCAGGTGATTGATGGATTCGGCAATGAATATTTTATTGGCGTTTATAAAAAGCTGCTTGAAAAGGATAAACGTCCGAAGCTGAAAAAATACTTTCGCTATTTTCTTGCAAAGCTTTATCTCGCCGAAGGAAAAAAATCGGAAGCGATAAATTATTTTGAGCAAGTGCTGAATGATCCGGAAATTGGTGATGATTATCAGAAGCTGTTGTATGCGCGTTGTTGTGAAGGAATGGCGCTTGCTTCTTCTAATGCAACAGATAAAAATTACTGGACGCAACAGATGTATGAAGCATTTCCGCAGCTCGTTCCGCAGCAAAGTGAATTGACAATGCGTTTTCACCTGGATGGTGATGTTCAGAAAAGTAATAAAGGTTTGCTGGTCGGTTTTGCATGGCTTGCAGCAATCCTTGGTGTGCTGGCAACGCTTGTGCTTTCTTTTCTGAAACGCGCAGGAACTATTAAAGTAATGCCGCTGATAATTTTTCTTCCGCTG
>JBKJMR010000644.1:0-3563 GCA_046596275.1 Bacteroidia bacterium
ACAATTACAACTTTACCCGCTTTTATATCTTCGATTGCTTCTTCGATTGTATTCAGCACTTTTTCCATTTTTTACCTCAGTTTAGGGAGAGTACAAAGGTAGGTAAATTCAAAATTCGAGATTCAGTATTCAAAATTGATTGAACGGAGCTCTAATATCCTAATCACAAGTCAAAATCCCCTGATTTCCAGATCTGGCATCTTGAATTTTGATTTTTTGAATCTTGAATTATTCCGTATAAAACCTCCTCAAAGCAATCGCATTATGAACTGCTTCGCCCATGGTGTTATTGAAATAAGCATAAAATTGATTCAAAATTCAATATTCAAAATTATTTTAGTTACTGAATTTTACTTTTTAAATTTTATTTAAAATCTTGAATCTTGAATCTTGAATCTTGAATCTTGAATCTTGAATCTTGAATCTTGAATCTTTTCCGATAAGGATCGGGATTGAATTATTTATCTGAACCGAGAATTTTATGAATCAGCAGATTGATTTCTTCTCCGCGCGTCAGTGCCATCATGTGTGAGCCGTCTTTTATTTTAAAATCTGCTTTTACATTTTTTACGGGGATGGTATGATCATTTGTTCCGTGGATGTGAATGATGTTGTCACTGCTTTTTTTGCGGTTCCAATTCAGGATCATGTCGACAGTGCGTTTATAATAATCAGGGTTTTTACTATCCAGCATGCTGTTAAAAACTGCTGCATGTAATTTTCTGTCGGGTTCAACAAGCGGTTGAAGAAAACGTGCGCCTGATTTTATCCAGCTTTTCGGAACTATTTTATTCAGCGGAACCAGCTTTTGAAACGTGTAACGAAAGGGAAGTTCCTTGCACGATTTAGCGCTCGAAATGATAATGATCTTTTCCGGCTGCATGTAATCTGCTAATTCGCAACACAGCATTCCACCAAGCGAAACACCAATGAAAATGTATTTACCGTTAGTGTCAATTTGGCTGCTGATGATTTTGGCATATTGCTGCATCGTTGTTCCTTTAACCGGAGTTGGTAAAACAATATGCACTACGCGATAGTTGCTGTCGAAATGTATTTTAGAAAAAATGCGCTCGTCCGAACCTTCTCCCGGGAAAAGATAAACCGTGGTTGTCTCCTTACTGAAAGCGGAATGCTGCATACTAAGAATTAAAAATAAAAAGATGATTCTCATTGAGATTGGGAACGAATTACGAATCAAGGTGAATTTACGAATGATTGAGATGAATTCTCTTTTAAAGACGTTGTGTATGAGAAAAAGTTGTTCCTCATCATAACCATTTACTCATACTTATCAAATATCGCCTGGTCGTAGGGAGTCCACAAACACGCTTTTAAATCTGCTGCTTTTAGTCCGCTGTTTGCCCATGTATTGCAAGTGAAAAACAAGCTGTATTTCCCATTCGCATCATAGAAGGAATCGTTTCTTCCATAAGCACCTTTTATCAGCTTGTAATTTCCCGCAGCATCAGCAGTAAAACTTTTATTGATGTAGCTGATCAATTGCAAATAGCTTTCTTTCGTAATCAATATTTTTTTACACGATTTGCTTTCGCCCATGTTTTCATAAAAAGTAACATGCATAGCGCTCGTGCTTAAATAAAACGCCGCATTAAAAGCAGTCTTAAATTTCAGATCTGCCCAGGTTGGTGTTTCCAAATAAAAACCTTTATCGCCCCAACCGAAAGCAACAAAGTTTGCACGTGTTGAACCTGATTTTGTATTCGCAGGATTAACAGAAGCGCTCCAGTCTTTGTGTTCATTTTTGATTGGCAGAACCAAATCGGTATGAACGCCATTCGTCATGATGTAAATTTCGACAGCATCTTTTTTACAATCAACAAAATCGGAATTGACGGGAATGTAAGAAAGTGTGTAAGCGGAAATTATGTAGATGATGATCAATAGAAGGAAAATTCCGGTAGAGCGGAGGAGGATTTTCAGGGATTTTAGAAAATAGAATTTCATTAATGGGATGACAAATTAAATTTCTTGTCAGCTGTTTATTTTTTAAAAAAATTCTCCGAAATGCCATAGGATTCCCGACGGGTCGTGCAGAAAACATTCTTTACCCCAGTCATTTTTTCGAATCGGTGTTAGCCTTACATTTTCGTATTTATTTGTAAGATCCAACGCCGAAAGTTCGTTCCAATAACGATCAGCATTATCAACTTCTAAAAAGATCATTGTATTATCTATCCAATCTTTGACGTAAGCATCTTGCAGATAAAATCCTATTCCTTCAATTTGGAAATAGGACAGTTTATTATCCAAAATATTTTCCCGGAAACCTAAGTCAAGATAAAAGTTCCTGGAAACTTCAAAATCTTTTGCTCCTATGAATGGACGGATCGATGAGATTTTGTGTTGCATTGTTCTTTTTTTAAGGTTTTTCGTAGGTGAGGTTTTATAAAAAAAAGTAGCACCGTTTTATTTGGGCCAACATTTATCGAACAACTTTGGACAAATAACTTTCATGCTTTCAGGATTTGATTCTTGCCAGGTAAAGTCAAATTGAGGATAGCCGCCTTCTTTGGTTTTGAAATTATCTTCGTCAATATATTCATACAAATCCTTCCCGGTTTTATGTTCGAATGCTGCAAGAGCGACATACCAAAAACTTTCAAAATCATAAAACTCTTCACCTTCAATAACTTCGCTTATCAAGCTGTCAGGATTTTCTTTTGCCTTGTAATATGTTGTTTTACCTCTTGAAATTATCCAATTTCGGAAATATTCAAACCCATCATCAGAACAACCTCCATTCATAATATAACCAGCACACCACATTTCAGAATTATAAGTGTCGTACAATAATTTGTCGGTACGTAAACGAAAACCGATTATTTCTTTCGGTGAAAGCTTTTCAATTTCCTTGATTAAATATTGTTCCTGGTCATCTTGATTGTTCGTGTTTTTAAGCGACTTATCAATGATATTCCAATAAACATTTTCGTCAAGCATTTCTGCTGTCTTCGTCAACGGCGACTCTTTCTTTCCGAAAAGACTATCAAATATTCCCATATTCTTGTTTTCTGGAGGATTACAACTTAGAAAAGTTAAAGCTAAAAGTGTGATAATTGATCGCTTCATTGTTCTGTTGACTTATGTTTTTATGCTTATCTACATACAACTGACTTTTCAGCACTTTTCCCTCTAGGAATAAATCCCAAAACAAAAGCGACTAATTAAGTGACTTCTTGTAACAATAGTAATAAAAGTTCTCTAGTGGCATAAACTAACGGGCTGGAGTAACTGGATGCTCATTTTCCCAGCGAATTGCTACCTCCTTATCTGCGCGAAGCCAATGCCAATAATTTTCAAGAATAATTCCCGACATAGTATCAGGGTGCCTGATTCCACGCTCAAGCATATATTTCATCAACCGTGATCCGGCCCATAATCCCCAATTATTTCGCATCCACATTCCTAACCCCATGTGATATATATACATTCCCGAAACAGAATCTTTTGCCATCATTTCATTACGAATATCTTTATCCAGGATCTTGTCCAGTTGAATAAAACAATCCGCCATATTTTCCGGAATATAAATATGGTCT
>JBKJMR010000022.1:0-4398 GCA_046596275.1 Bacteroidia bacterium
TTTCAAAGAATCCAAACGAATGAAAAAAGAAGCGCTATCACCTGCATGTAAACGCATGAACATATCAAGGAAATCTCCTTTAAATTCAGATTTATCGACACGCATCGGGTAAGATGCTGCCTTCGTTTCTTTGTTGATGTCGAGGAATACAGAATCTTTATCTGTTTTGAATTTGATCTTCACAAATACAGCACCGCCGGTATCGACGGTTTGTGTTCCTGCTCCTTTTGTATGAAGAAGAAAATAAGTTCCGTTCTCTGCTTCTTCATATTCAGGAAATGGACTTGGTCCGCCACATGATGCAAGAAAAACTGCAGACAGGCCGGCAATGGTGATCAGAAAATTTTTCATCTGTTTAATTTGGTTTTATTCTACTGAAACGAGTTCAAGTTCATAAATTATCGGCGTGTGGGGCGGTACAATTCCTGTGGACGAACCATTTTCCCCAAAAGCCAGCGGCGAAGGTAGGATTATTTTCGCTTTCCCACCCGCTTTCATATGCGAAAGGGCCTTCATTATGCCGGGGATCATTTGCCCTTCTGTTCCATATACAAATGAAAACGGAACACCTGTTTCTGCATTTCCATCCACCACCTTCCCATTTGGCAACGCTCCCGAATAATTTACGCTGATCGTTTTGCCATACGCAGGTGCAGCTCCTGTTCCCACTTTTATTGGTAAATAATAAAGTCCTGTAGAATCAGGAACAATTTTGAGCTTATTTTTTGCCATATAGCGGCCGATCAAAACCTGCTCATTCAAATCGTCATCTGTTTTGCTTTCAATTTCCTGAACTTCATCAGCAGATAAAATCCGGATGATCTTCACATTCATTTCGATCATTGCCGTATCAGGCATTCCGGGTAAGGAAAGATCGCCGGCAGGAAGTAAAAATGTTGCGCTATCGCCTTCAGCAAGCACACTGAAATAACGGCTGGCAGAAGATTGCATAAACATGGTGCCGCGTGCGTTTTCAAATTCAGAATCAAAGAATGCTTTTCCGCCGAATTTATTCTGCATCCGCACTTCGTAAAAATCTTCTTCCTTCGCTTTTTTACCTGATTCACCGGGAATGTGAAGCTTGTAATAAATGGCAGGACCAGACTCCGTATAACCAGGATGTTTGGAAGAATCTTTGCAGCCCGAAAGAAAAATAACGAGTGCTAAAACTGCAATTATTGTTTTACGAAAAACGTTTTCGGGAGTGTGCAAAAGGATCATTTTTATTTTGGATCAGTCAGTTCAAGCAATTCGATTTCATAAACGACGCTTGACAAAGGTGGAATTTTGCTTTGATCGCCGGTGAGTCCGTGCGCGAGGTGAGATGGAAGAATGAATCGCATTTTATCGCCAACATGCATCAGGCGGAGTCCTTCGTGCAAACCTGATTCAACGTAATCTTTGCCAATGAGAAATTCTTTCGGACCATCTTTCTCTGAAGAATAAGCAACCGTTCCGTCGAGCAGGGAAATTTTGTAAACGACTTTTGCTGTTTGTCCCGTCTGTGCAAGCGGACCTTTTCCAGGGCTGACGAGCATATAACGTAAACCGGTTTGCGTCATTTGCATTTCCCAGTTGTGCGCTTTGATGTATTGATTGATCTCATCATGCTGCCGTTTTTCATCCCACGCATTCATCTGCACAGAAAGGTCTTTCACCTGTTGCGGGGTGTATTGACGTTTTTTCGGCTTTTCTTCCTCTCCGCAAGAAAAGAGAAATGCCGACAGTAAAAGGAAGAAATAAGTTCTCATGGTTCGCGCCTCTCTTTGTACAACGAAGTTCAGGCTTTTTTAAGTTGCGAAAGATTTTCAGGAAGCATGGATTTGAATTTTTTAACAACTTCTTCGAGGGAAGTTTCCAGCATTCCGCCGGCTGCATTTTTATGTCCGCCGCCATTAAAGCCTGCACGCGCAAACTGATTGACATCAAAATTTCCCTTTGAACGGAAGGAACATTTTACTTTTCCGTCACTCTCAGCAAAAAAAGCTGCAAATACAATTCCGCGAATGGTCAATGCATAATTTACCAATCCTTCTGTATCACCTTTTTTATAATTGAAGCGTTTGAGATCAGCTTCGTTGAGCGTAAAAAATGCCGTATTAAATTCGGGAAGCACTTCCAGCTTTTCACTCAATGCATAACCAAGCAAACGTAAACGACTTTCAGTATTATCATCGTAAATGCGGTTATGATTCAATGAATTTTCCGCGCCGGCTTTCATCAGCTTTGCAAGAACAAGATGCGTATTCACAGAAGTCGATGGGAAACGAAATGAGCCTGTATCGGTCATGATGCCGGTGTAAAGGCAATTCGCAATATGCTTATCAACGAGCTTTTCACCTTTCATCTCCACAATAAAGTCGTAGATCAACTCCGCTGTTGAGCTCGATTCCACTTTATGCAAAACAAAATCTGCGAAATCAGATGGATTAGGATGATGGTCGATAAGCACTTTCGGTGTGTCAAGCTTTTCGATTATTTCACCGAGCACATTAATGCGTTTCAGATCGTTGAAATCCAGACAAAAGATCAGCTCTGCATTTTTCAATGTCAGCTCCGCTTTTTTCTTGTTTTGGGATGCATCCACAATTTGTTTTTGTCCGTACATCCAATTCAGAAATTCGGGATATTCATTGGGAACAATAACCGTTGCGTTATGACCTTTTTTCTTCAGGAAATTCCAAAGTCCGAGCGAAGAACCGATTGCATCACCATCGGGCGACCAATGGGTGACGATTGCGATCTTCTTTGATTTGGAAAGCAGTTTTTTTAGTTGGGAAAGTCCTTTGGTCACGAGGGAAATGTTGGTGGTTGGTGGTCGAAAAAAAGTTGGTGGTTGAATTTGGGTATAAAAGTAGGATTGTAATGCCGGTATTCAGACTACCACCAACCTTTTTACCACCAACCACCAACAAAGTTAAGATAAACCCTTACTTTTGCACGCAATTTAATCGGCCCTTCATTGGGCAACTCATAAAAAACAATCATGGCAACCAACAGAACATTTACAATGCTTAAGCCCGATGCTGTAGGCAATAATTACATCGGTGCAATCCTCAACAAAATTACTGAGTCCGGATTCCGTATCGTGGCAATGAAATACACAAAACTTTCGACCGAGATGGCCGGAAAATTTTATGAAGTTCATAAAGAGCGTCCGTTTTACGGTGAGCTTGTTTCCTATATGTCATCAGGCCCGATCGTAGCTGCTATTCTTGAAAAAGACGACGCGGTTGCATCTTTCCGCACACTTATCGGCGCAACAGATCCGACAAAAGCAGAGCCGGGCACCATCCGCCAGCTGTATGCAAAGTCAATTGCAGCCAATGCAGTTCACGGTTCAGACAGCGATGAGAATGCTGCTATTGAAGGGAATTTCTTTTTTGCGGGTACGGAGCGTTTCTAAGCCGCAGATTTTCGCAGATATTTTGGAAAGCCGGTTCTCTTACGAGAACCGGCTTTTTGTTTTTTTACGATTTTGTTCGAGTCCCGGTATAATCGGGACGAACCACATGCGGCAGCAGTTACATTAACGTATCCGACTTTATCGAACAACTCGCACGAATATTGTTTTGGAAATGGAAATCTCATTGAAGGGCGTTCTTCCCGATTATACCGGGACTCGAACAACAAATTAATCTTCCTAATTTTATCCTATGTCTGAAGCAGAAAAATTTCATAAGATCATTTCACCTGATCTTTCTATCGTAGAATTTGAACCTTTGCATGCGGATGCATTTCGTGAGCTTAATACCGCCTGGATCACACAATCGTTTGTGATGGAAGAATCGGATCATGTGGTTTTGAATGATCCGTATAAACATATTTTGAAAGATGGTGGAGCAATACTTATCGCGAAGTTTAAAGATAAATTTGTGGGCACCTGCGCTTTGATCAATGAAGGTCATGGCGAATATGAGCTGACGAAAATGGCGGTCGATCAGCAGCTGCGTGGATTAAAGATCGGCTATCGTTTAGGTATTGCGACGCTCGAAAAAGCAAAACTGCTTGGAGCAAAAAAAGTGCTGCTTCATTCAAACAGGAAAGGTTCTGCGGCGGCGATTAACTTATATCATAAGCTCGGCTTTAAAGAAATTCCATTGGGAGATGCTCCGTGGGCGCGTGCGGATATCAAAATGGAAATCCTGATCAGCTGATTATTTCCGCTTATCTTACTGCAAGATGAATAACGCATTTCGCAGATCAGCAACCTTCCTGTTCGGCTATTTTCCATTTGTGCTTATAGCGTTGATGCTTGTTGTTTTCTGCTATTTATTATTTCATTATCGTTATCCATGGATAGCAGATGATTTCGATTTCAAGACTGTCGTAAAAGAAAGAGGTGTTCTTGATGCGAGCATATTCTTTTATAAAAATGCCAACGGGAGATTAGCTTCA
>JBKJMR010000162.1:0-4809 GCA_046596275.1 Bacteroidia bacterium
AAAGCATCTATGACGATGTAGCTGATGATCTCTGTCCGTTTCGTTAAAAATGGCGCAGTTCCTCTCTGTGCTTCCAGTGCTGTGAGATCATATTCACCATCTGCAAACAATACATCCAGCTTTGTGCGCCATGATGCGATCTTTGAAACAGCCGTTTCGGTCATCCATTCGATAAGAATGAAATATTTATAATCAAATAAGTCGATCAGCTCATTGCGATATTCTTCACGTTCATCGGGGTCAGCAGAAGTAAGCAACGCAACGATCACTTCTTTTTCCTGGAACATCCGAATCTCTTTCAGCTTCTGCGTGAAATAGGTTCGATTTTTTTCACCATCGTATGAATAACTTTTGTTGATCTCTTTTGTAACAGTAGGATCAATAGAGAAAAGCTTTTTTACATTCGCAAGCTGCGCGAGATAGTTTGCAAGAATTTGCTCGAACAAAAGCAAGTATGCTTTCAGCTGTTTTGCCTGTGCGCGGCGTTTCTCTGTTGCAGAACCGGAAAGGCCGATCTCACCGATTCCGTATGCCAGCGGAAAATCATTTTGTACCGGGTAATAATCGGTAAGCGAACGGAACTCACCTTCGGGAACTGGCAGATCACGGTTGTGGCCGGTTTTCCTGAATGCTTCATTTTTTTGTTGCAGCTCTCTCAGCTCCTGCTCCACGCTCGGCTTGTGCGCCATGTAAGGAAGAATTCCCTTGTAAAAAACGAATTTAGATTTCGCCTGTGAAAGTCGAGGTGCAAGTAATTTCCCTAACGTCATTACCCAATTCTGCGCATCTGTCACTTCGTCGCCGATGTATTTGAGGAATGAAATAGTTTTTACGGCAATCACTCCGTCAATATCCATAATGGAATTGATCACATCCGAAACGTGCAGCTCGGAACGCAGGTCTGCTTCTGCCAGCTCTTCATCATCAATGAAACCGTGCTTAAGCAATGGGCCTTCGAAGATCTCGTCCATTGTTTTTGGTGTACGTTTCCATACCACCACTTCACCTGTTATTTCATCTGTTTTTTCTGCTTCGCCTTCAAGCATTTCTTCCAGCGTATAGAAATTGGCAGACGGCGTAAAATAATCGATGAGGATTTTATAAATTTTCGCCTGCACTACATCAATGTCAATATCCTGCCGCACTTCAATATCGGAACACACTGCAATGTCTTCATAACCGACAGCAGTAATTGAAAGCAGATCTTCACAGAGGTTACGATGCGACATGATGGCCGCACGCACTGCTGTTTTAATTGCATCATAAAACTCTTTATCCTTATCATCCTTCTCATATTCGAGCAACACATTGTATAGTCCCTGCAATGCGATGAGCTTATCGCCTTTGGCCGGATCAATTGTCAGTCCGCAATTTTTATGATCGTAATAAACAGGATATTCACTATCCATCGCAGTAATGATCCATGCATTGCGAACGCCGGGAGTATCGATGATGAGCTTGCGGATATCTAATTCGGAAGTTGGATTTACAGGAAGAATTTCGGCTGCCGTGTAAAAATCAACCAGCGCTTCTACCGGTGGTGAAGCATTTTTATCAATGGCAAGCAAATCAGGAATATCGAAGGAAGTGCGATAGCCGAGATCTGTAATTGCATAGCACATTAATTCATGAATGGAAATTCCGGGATCATGACGGTTGTAATCTGTCCAGATCCTTCCCGACAATTTCTGGATATACTGAATACCGGCCTGCCGAAGGAATTCGTAGTTCTCGCTGTTTTCGAGCGAAGGAATCTTTGGTATGGTGAGCGAAGTATCAGACATCGATTTTATGATCGGCTAATTAAACAGTCGTTAAATTTGTATTCACATTATGCGTTGGTGCAGAGACCAAAACAGAACGTGCAGTTTGTGCGGAGATCTCTTCAAATGGTCCGAGACGCGGCGACACAATTGTATTATCCGGATTTCTTTCTACGCGATACATTTCAAAATCGGTGATGTAATCGACGTATTCACGCTCTTCAATAAAATTGATAATGTATGAAGCGTGAATTTTTCCACCGAAAACAATATCGGCACCGAGGTCATATGCCCATGGCGCAAGGAAATTCCGGATATCATTTTCCAGCTCATTGCGATAAAAACCTTTATCAGCATCGAACGCTGCACCGAATTTCACTTTGAAATCCACTTGTATTTCTTCGTAGGTTGGATTTACAACTTCCATCCGCACAAAACGCGAGCAACGTTTCTTTAACATTGTTTTGATCGCATCACGTGTGCCTATGCTGGTGGAAGGTTTTAATGTATCCACTTGTGTCTGGTTGCGCAGGTTGGAGATGACCACAACACAAACGCTTCCGGGTTTTAATTCGGGATTGGATGTACAATTGAAATCGTTGTGATTCACACATTTCACCTTGTAGATCGAAGGGAAATTTTCGAGCACAAGCCGTTCGTAATCCCAGATATTTATTGCACGGCCTTTGTGATGCAAACGCTCAGAAACTCTGCGGTAATATTCATTCCCGATCTCAGGAAGTTTTCCACCGGAAGAAGCAAAAGGTTGTGACACACTTTTTATTTCTGCAAGCGGCAGCTCCAGCTTTGCAATTGTTCCTGCAGGTAGCGGTGTTGCAAGGCGGTTGAGATCATTTGTCCGGTTGGTAAAACTTGCCTGCACTGCCTGCGTTTGAATATCAAGCACATTACAAAGAGCTGCGGTATTATCAGTTGTGCTTGCACGCAACCAGGTATACCCTTTCGTCATGATGGTACCGGTGGTGGTCGCGTCTTCCGGAATAGCCAGCTGGATAATTCCGCTGGTGATAAAACCATTTGTTGTATCTGTCAGTACCTGGCTTTGCTTCAGCTTCACCCACGTATTTTCGACGAGGTAGCTCCAGAAAATTTTATCCGGTTTTGTTACATCCGGATCACCGCTGTCTTCTACCACTTGAACGAGCATGGAAACAGATTCATCCGGGTTTGCATTTTCAAGTCCGACGAATAACATGCCTTCCTGCTCTTCAATCAGTGTTGAATCATTATCGTCCGTATTAATATCAAAAGAAGGAACGATCAATTGCCCGGCACCTGTTGCAGGAATTGTGATTGCTTCATGACCGAACGGATGGATATGGAAAAAACTATCGGTGTCTTGTTCCATTTCCTGCTCGGAAACATAATGCGCGTAAATTGATTTGATGACAGGCGAATAAGGTGAATTGACAATAATTCCCTTGAGCGTTTCCAGTGTTGCAGCTTTCATCAGCAGCGACGGATAAATGCGATGTTGGAAATCAGGATTCTTCAGCACGAGTCGCATGAAGCCGCGTTGGCTATCATTGTTATATTCTAACAGCGTTCCTGTACCTGGTGAACGGCCGAGCGCATTAAAAAATGTTTTTGCACCTGTGGTAGCGAGGCTGAAGCTTGCCGGACTTTTTGCATTTGTTGAATTAAACAGGCTAAACTCCTCATCCGTGATCGCAACCGCATTACTATTATCTGCAAATGGAACCCATTTCTTTTTATCAAGAAAAGCGAGTCGCGCCTTGAAGCTTGAATTATCGGTAATGCCTGTTTGACTTCCTGCAGCAACGGCTGATTTGTTGGCGTCTGCGGCTGCTGTTGCAATTACAGTGTCATATGTTGCGTAATACGTTGCGAAGTTGGTGGTATTGCTTGTAATATTTGTAGCAGGAACTTCATGCCATTCTACATTAATATTAAGTGAAGAAAGTTTTTTGTAAAAGATCTCTTCACTTCCGATATAAAAGCTTGATCCTTCCGCAGGCTGAACGCCGAAAGGTGCAAATGGTTTGCTCGGGTCAAATTTAGCCTGGTCGCTTTGTACGATGAGCTTTTTTACTTTATCAACGTCTGCGGCGATTTTTATTGAAGTAATTTTCTTGCCGCTTAAATAAGGAAATAAATTTTCGTCATTGAAATTATTCAGCTTCACCATCAGCACGGGCCACGATGTGCTTAACGTTCCGGCGTGAAGTTTTGCACTGTATGGCGTTAATGCAGGTTCTGTTTCATCCAGCGCAAGTGTGCACGTTAATGTTCTTCCATCTGCGCTGAGTGAAGTTGCAACCTGCGGACGTGCTGCATCCTCAACTGTTTTTGCCGGATCAAGTATCAGCCAGCCTTTAGGACCGGTGAGCTCGAACGTATAATAATTTTCATCTTCAATTTTTGTTTTGGCCGCAAGGTCCAGTGCAGTCTCGAATGAAAAACTCACTGTGATAATACGGATGCCTTCATTTAAAATAAGCTGTGGCGACGCGATAGCAAATCCAATCGTGGCATCGGGCATCGTTCTTGTCTCATCCGTTTTTCCGCGTTGTGATTCTCCGAATGCTTCCCATTGCGGAATATCTTTATCGAGCGCACCACCGATTCCATTGCTTGAATTTGCTTTCGGTGATGCATAAAGTGTTGTGCTTATTCCGGAAATATCATCAGACCTGTCAATAAACAGGTTGCTGAAAACGGCTGCTTTTGCGTGACTGACAATAATACTTTCATCTGTTGAAAAGAAAACAGGATTTCCCAAAGCATCTTTTCCTGCTTTAAGCAACGTGAGTTCATCAACCAGGAACGTATCTGTGCCTGCGACAACTTTTGCCAATTCAAAAATCACGTGCACTTTATCTGCAACCGCATCGAGACGCGCAAGCTGCAATACTTCTTCATAATAAAAGTCGAGATGTCTTTTTGTGCTTTTATTCAGATGATCCTGCGCTTCGCCGAAAAGTTCGATGAAAGTGAGGAAGAGTCCGGTGTGCGCTTTGTGATAAGGAAATGATTCAAGCGACTCTTTGAGATAGCCGGGAGT
>JBKJMR010000163.1:0-5584 GCA_046596275.1 Bacteroidia bacterium
CTTCCACGTCCTCAGAAGTAGAGATACCCATTACAACATTAGGATGCCCTACCAAAGAATAAACGTCTTTCTCTGATCCCTTACCCAATTTTTCACCGAGGGTTGCATTTTGAAATACGCCCACATATTCAGCATGGTTCTTTACAAGATCTTCAAGATATTTATAGGCGGAATCAAAATCATAAAAAGCCATCAAAGCGCCCTCCAGCTGGCTCAAAAAGTAGGCGGTGAAAGGAGATTGTAAATGCTTTGTAACCCATTTCACGAATATGTTACTCAATTTCTCTGCCTCTGCTCCGACTAAAGAAAATTGAATTACCGAACGTTGGATTGGTGATTCTGATAATGGATTAAAGTCAAACCGACCGGATTGATTCCGCACTGATTTTAATTGCATGGCCGCATTTCCCATATCATCCGCTTCTTTTTCCAACCCCTTATCAATATTTATATTCATGCCTCGCTTCATTTGCAAAGAAGGTTTTACTCTACCTTGTTTTTGCTGAACAACATGCCATGCCTCATGCGGCAAATATTTTTCCTGCCCGGGCGCTACGTGAATAGCTGTTCCTTGTGCATAAGCATGTGCTTTTAAAGATGCGGGCTTATCAGAATTAAAATGCACTTTCACATCATCCATGAGATAACCTGACAGATTTTCAATACCGGTTTTAAGTTGATCGGGTAAACCTGTAGTGTTTTTCTTCTGCTGAATTGGCTGAGGAGATGGATATGCTTTAGCTACATTTTTCTCCTGCTGATTAGTATTCGCCATGACCTGGAAGATCTGCGATTGCTTCACCTGTGGACTTTCATTGGCGATTTGTTGAAGCTTTCCTTGCGAAATAATTTCAGGCTGATCAAATTCAGATTCGCTCTTACGTCTTTGCACAGCAATAGAATTACCAATTGCCTGGCTTTTATTTTCGTGAGCTTTGTCTGCATGAGAATTCATATTGAAGCTCTTCAGGAGGGTACGTTAAACCTGGCGTTTCAGCCAGATAATAAATATATGTAAACAAGAGTAATTACGCGAATAATCCGTGGTTTTCCTTTTGCTGATCATAATCAAGGTACAAACAATGGTGTATGTGCATCACACTACATGGGCAGAGTATTGAACTTATTGAGACTGCCCATTACTAACTAGTTTCCTGCGAAAGTCATGAGAAGAGGGGAATGTAAAGATTGTTTAACTTTCAATACATTTTAAACCTTTTCCGATGAAACAATTTCTGATAGTTATTCTTCTTACAATAAGCTTAACTGCATTTGCGAAAAAAGAACCATTCAATTATCAAAACGATTTTAAAATAATCCTGGCCAAAACGAAAGACACAACAAGCGGGCTTTCTTATAGCAAATTGCTGAAAAAATTTACAACAAATGCTTCGATGAGCAATTATGAAGTACTGGCATTGATGATCGGGTTTACTGATAAGCCGGCTTATAAGCCTTACCAGGATCTTGAGACTGAACGAAATATTTATAATATTAATGGTGAAAATAAATTCCAGGAAGCGCTTGATTCTGCAAATGCATTTCTAAAATCTCATCCACTGAGTGTGAAAACATTGTTTGAAAAATCTTACGCCTTTCACAAGCTTGGACAAAAAGACAGCGCGGCGTATTATCTTATCCAGGGAAAACGAATTACCAGTGCAATGGCTTTCAGTGGCGATGGCAAAACAAAGGATACTCCCATGTTTGCATTAGGACCGGTAGATGGGCAAGAATATATCCATAAAGTGCTGTCCGCCGAAATCGGTAATATGGGTTCGGGCCGCGATAAAGATGGAAACTTTCTTGATATGATACAGGTGAAACAAGAGGGAGGAGAAACGTATTATCTCTATTTCATTATCCAACACGCTACAGATAAAATGTTTTCCGGAAAAAGCATAAAAGAGCAGCTGGAAGAACTAGAAAAAACTGAGGAGAAATAATCGGCCCCGGCTTTTATTGTAAGTACTCAAGTTATTTTCTTTTCAGTCTCTTCTGATTCAGAAACTCTACAAATCCTCTTTCTTCATTAATATCCTTAAACTCACTTTTGGGAATAATATGAGTATTAAGATCGTGATTCGTTTGTGTAATTAAAAAACAGCGGGATAATTCTGAATACGTCGAAATTTCGTGCCACGGTATATTACTCGTTTTACCGTTATTATCAATGCTCATTCCCCACTCATCTAATTGATAAATAACAGTGCGACGTTTCTGAATTTTAATTACAATTAACGGGACGAGGAATATGATTGAAATAAAAGCGAAAGGATAAATAAAAATCTGCCATTGAATTATAGAAGTGTGCTTCCCGCTGTTTAAGCCCATAGCAAAACCGGTAAAAATCAAAACAAGGATAACCGGGAAAAACAAAGCCCCAAGGACTTTTCTTATTGTTCTCGACCTCAGGTAAATCACCAAAGTGTATTTGTACTTTTCCTTATCAGAAAGATTTTGGTTGATGATGTATTTTTCCACTATTTGCTATTCTTAGAATGAATAAAATCCACCTCCTGCTTATCCCCTGATAACTGCTCCCAGCTTTTCAGAATAATTCTTCGTCAGCTTTTCCATGATCTTTTCGATCTGCGCATCTGTTAACGTTGCTTCATTGTCTTGCAGGATAAAACTCACCGCATACGATTTTTTATCGCCGGCAATTTTGTCGCCTTCGTACACGTCGAACAAACTCACTTCACGAAGCAGGTTTTTTTCTGTTTGCCATGCCAACTCTTCAACTTCTTTGTACGAAACTTTTTTATCGAGCACTAAAGCAAGATCACGACGCACACTCGGGAATTTCGGAACTTCGGTGAAACGAATTTCTTTTGAAGTTGCTGCAAGCGAAAGCACAGCGTCCCAATCAAATTCAGCATAAAATACATCGCCAGAAATATCGAGCGCTTTCAGAATATTTTTAGAAACACGTCCATAACGCACCACTTCCTTTTTGCGCACAACCGATTTTAATCCTTCTGAAAATTCCGGTGCTTCAATCGTATCTGTTTTAGCACCATCCAAACCCAATCGCGTCAACACTTGCTGAACAGAAGCTTTCAAATCAAAAAACGCCAGCTTTTCATTGGAGGAATTCCAGCTCTCGGGATTTTTTCTTCCTGTCATGAAAAACGCTAAACGCTGCATTTCAAAATATGGCCACTTCCCCTCCTCCGCATTCGCCTTTTTGAAATAGGTTTTCCCGGTTTCGAATAAACGCAGATCAGGGCTTTTTCTTTTTTGGTTGTACGCGATCGTTTCAAGTCCACCGAATAAAAGGGAACGACGCAAAATTCCAAGATCCGAGCTTAGCGGGTTAAGAATGGTAACATTGGAAGCAGCATCTGTTTTCAACAAGTCGTAATAAGCTGCTTTTGTCAATGAATTATTTAAAATTTCAGCGAAGCCATTTCCAGCAAGCAATTCCGAAACAAGCTCACGCAATTTTTCAGGATCAGGTTTTGGCGCATAAGAAAGTGATGAACGTACAAAATCCGGGAAGCTGATATTATTGTAGCCGTAAATACGCAACACTTCTTCCACCACATCGGCAGAACGTGTTACATCCACTTTGAACGCGGGAACAGAAAGCAATAAGGCATCTTGTCCTTCAGAAGCAATTTCAATTCCAAGCGCACGAAGAATTTTTTTAATTGTAGAATGTTCAATAGCTTTTCCGATGAGCGTATCACAATTCGAAAACGCGAATGCAATTTCTTTCGGTTCCACTTTCACAGGGTAAATATCAACCAGCTTCGAAGCAACTTCTCCACCCGCTATTTCCTGCAGTAATTTTGTGGCGCGCTGCAAGGCATACACTGTGATTTCGGGATCTGTTCCTCTTTCGAAACGGAAAGAAGCATCTGTTTTTAACGTGTGAAATTTCGAAGTCTTACGCACATGCACCGGCTCAAAACACGCGCTCTCGAGAAAAATTGATTTTGTTGTTTCAGTAACACCGGAATTTAATCCGCCAAAAACACCTGCAATACACATTGGCTTTTCACCATCGCAGATCATCAAATCGTTTTCTGAAAGTTTTCGTTCTGTTCCTTCGAGCGAAACGAACGGTGTTCCCGCAGCAACTTTTTTCACCACTACTTTATTCCCTGAAATTTTATCCGCATCAAAAGCATGCAAAGGCTGACCAATTTCATGCAAAACATAATTCGTAACATCTACCACATTATTGATCGGTCGCACACCAATTGCTTTCAAACGATTCTGCAACCAATCCGGAGATGCTTTCACTTCAATTCCGTTGATCACAATTCCGGAATAACGAATGCATGCTTCCGGATTTAAAACTTCTGCTTCGATGGAAGAAGCAGGAAGATCATCGCCGAATGCATTTGCCGGTGGTAATTTTGCAGGCTGATGTTCTGCTGAAGGATTTTTCTGCAATTCTTCCGCAAGCAACACGGCAGAAAGATCACGCGCCACTCCGAAATGAGAAGCTGCGTCTGCACGGTTTGGTGTAAGACCAATTTCAAAAACGTGATCATTCGATAAACCAAAAAATTCTGCTGCCGGCGTTCCTGGTTTTGCATTTTCATCCAGGATCATTATTCCTGCATGCGATTGCCCCAAACCAATTTCATCTTCCGCACAGATCATTCCTTCCGACAGTTCACCACGGATCTTTGATTTTTTTATTTCGAAAGGTTCGCCTGTTGTAGGATGAACCATTGTTCCTACTGTTGCAACAATTACTTTTTGTCCCGCTTCCACATTCGGCGCGCCACAAACAATGCTCAGCAATTCTGCCTGGCCAACGTTTACTTTGGTAAGTGAAAGTTTATCCGCATTCGGATGTTTAACTTTTTCGACAACTTCTCCAACAACCAATCCGCGCAAACCTCCTGCAACCGATTCAAAATCTTCAATCGATTCCACTTCGAGTCCGCACGCAGTAAGTCTTGAACCTGTTTCTTGCGGGGTTAACCCGGTTGCCAGGTAATCATTCAGCCAGTTGAGAGAAATTTTCATGTAGTAGAAATAAGGAGCGACAAAATTAGGAATTCCAACGGCTTTATGATCATTTTAAAAAAGTTGATCCGCTGCCTTATTTAACTCGTTTTTCCAATTCCATCTTCAGCTCAGCATACATTTCTATTTGTTTGGGAATAAAAATTTTATCGATACGGTCCTTAGCAGTCAGGCCCATCGAGTTTTCCTGTATCGTAATGCCTTCATTTAAATTAATGATGGTAATCTTTCCGTCATTCAGTGTCTTTTGAAGAAAATCACTTTCAAGCCTGAACGATGTGCCAATTTGTTTTTTCATTCCTATACGCATTCCAATATAAATGCTTGCGGCGGTTATACTCAAAACCACCAGAATTACAACCAGCAGACTTCCCAAACTCAACCGGGCGCCAGAACTGTAAAGGCCGAAAATTATTCCAATAAGAGCAGAAGGAATAATTATAATAAGGCGTGCAACGGCCATCTTTTGAGCTTCCTTTCTAGAAATTGTGACAATCATTTTGTGAATTTTAACCTGGTTATTTTGTAGCAGGACAAAGTAAGAATTTCATCGGCTATTAAATCTCCTTTTCTTAACTTAGATAGATGAAAA
>JBKJMR010000429.1:0-3913 GCA_046596275.1 Bacteroidia bacterium
CGATCAAGCAGATGTTGCGACCCGGATTTACGATGCAGTCGGGAAATGTGTTTTTGCGAATGATGTGAAACATGCAAACCAGCAGATCAATATACAGGTTGCAAATTTGAATGCAGGTGTTTATTATGTGTTGGTCAACGGCAGCGGAAAAAAGTTTGTGAAGCAATAAGCTACGACTTCATTTTTTCTTTCGCTTCTATCAGCCAGAATAATGCGTTAAGGAATTTATCAGCGCGTTTGTCTGTTCCTTCTTTTTCTTTCGCTTCACCTTCTTCACTAAATTGATCTTCTATTTTCGGAACAGGAAATACTACAGAGGCAACCAATGCATGCATCTTCCACAATGTAAATTGCAAAGAAACGATCACCTGCGACCCGCCGAATGCGCCTGAGGAAACCGTCGAGATTGCAACCGGTTTATGATTCCACTCATCTGTGAGCAGATCAATTACATTTTTCAGGCTTGCTGGAATGCCACCATTATATTCAGGCGTCACAATTATAATACCGTCGGCTGATTCAATTTTTTCGTGGAGCATCAGCATTTCATCCGTCGGACTTTCCTGGTAACGCAGACGTTCTTCATAAATTTCATTCTGTAATTCTGCCAGATCAAGAATTTCTGCTGCGCCGAGCTTTTTATCTTCAATGTAATTTTTAAAATACAAAGCAACACGCGGACTCTTGCGGCCTTTACGAACGCTGGAAGAAATGATGATAATGTTTTTCATTGGAACTTTTAATAGGAAGGCTTAAAGATACCGCTAAACGTAAGACAATCCGGCGCATGTTGAAACCCGGTTTCGGAGACTTCAATCTTTCCGTCGGTACGCCTGTTCAATGTAATGATCAGGATATTTTCTTCGTCATTAAAATTTGAATTGTCTTTGTAGCTGGCGCTGGTTGCATTTAACAATACAGCTTTGCCACGAAAGCTTTCCTGGCATTCACCTTTTTTATTTACAATTTCAAAAGTAATATCCGTGAGGGTTTGCGTTTTTACATTCAGGACCATTCCGTATTCATTTACGTACGAACCAACCCAATCATTTTTTCCAGGAGCTTTAAGCGCAAATTTATCATTCACACTAAAGCCGACAAGAAAACCTGCAAGCAAAATTCCGAGCACAAATTTCATAATGAGTAGTTTTATTGCAATCAAGTTACAACTATATCAGCGTTGCGACCGAACTTATAGATTCATTGTGGAAAAGCGTCGATGGATTGCTATAAACGAAGCAATGCGCACACATATGGAAGGAGGATAATTGTTCCGGCTGCAACTGCGGCGAGAACAGCAATAAGAACGGCTCCTGCAGCAATATCTTTTATTCTGCCGATCATTTCATTTTCATTCGGAGAAATGAAATCTGCGAAGAGTTCAATTGCCGTATTTAAAAGTTCGGTCACCAACACAAATCCGATTGCGAAGATCAAAGCGATCCATTCCATTTTAGTAATTTGGAAATAAAATCCAGCGATTACAACAAGGACAGCAGCAAGAAGATGGATACGGAAATTATGTTCGTGCAGTAATGCATGACGGAGTCCTTTCCATGCATAGCGAAAAGAAGCAAATCTTTTGCGTACAGAAAATTTTTGTGGAAGAGATTTATCTGGTTTCACTTTCATCGCCATATAGGGGCGTTTAAAACAGTTACTTCCCAGCGGCCGTTGGTCAATTCATGACGAAAATGAAAATGGGAAATTTCCATGCATGGACGCGAGGCATCGCGTCTCTACAATCAAATTTCAATTTTCGTCCCGCGTCCCTTTTCGTCCGGCGTCCCTTTTCGTCCGGCGTCCCTTTTAATTATTCAGCATAACCGGCATCACCAGCATCAGTGTATCTTCAGCTTCGGTTGCTTTAACGGCAGGAAGAAGAATTCCGGCACGATTCGGCGCAGACATTTCGATCATCGCTTCATCGCTTCCGATGTTGGTCAGCATTTCTGCAAGGAACTTTGAGTTGAAACCGATTTCCATATCATCACCGGCATATCCACAGGTGAGACGCTCGGTCGCTTCGTTGGAAAAATCAAGATCTTCTGCAGAAATATTCAGCTCGCTTCCTGCAATTTTCAAACGCACCTGGTGTGTTGTTTTGTTCGCGAAAATAGAAACGCGGCGAATGCTTCCGAGCAATCCGCTGGTATCAACGGTAAGCTTGTTCGGATTGTTTTTCGGAATAACAGCTTCGTAATTCGGGTATTTTCCATCGATCAAACGACAGACCAGTGTAGAGCCAACTGTTCCGTCGGGAGCGATTCCCCATGAGAAGCGTGAATTCGTTGCATTGTATTCAACACGAACAATTCCTTCCAGGCCGCCGAGAATATTTTTCAAAAGATTGAGCGGTTTGCGTGGAAGAATGAAAGAAGCATTTCCTGTTGCTTTGATATCGCTGCGGCGGTAACGAACTAATTTGTGTGCATCAGTCGCAACAAAGGTTGTTCCTTCTGGTGAAAATTGAACAAAAACGCCTGACATCACAGGACGAAGCTCATCATTTCCTGCAGCGAATAATGTTTTAGAGATTGCGCGGCTGAGCACAGCAGATTCCATATCGATCGAAGATCCGCCATCTACAACTGGTGCTTTTGGAAACTCATCGCCGTTCTGGCCTGTGATCTTGTATTTTCCGTAGTCGGAAGAAATTTCAATTGCAAAACGTTTTTTATCAACCGAAAAAGTAAGCGGCTGTTCAGGAAATGTTTTAAGCGTATCAATAAGCAGCTTTGCCGGAACCGCAACATTGCCCGAATCTTTCGATTCAACATTGAGCTGTGTCGAGATAGTGGTTTCCAGATCAGAAGCAGAAATGCTCAACGTGCCTTTATCAATTTCAAAAAGGAAATTATCCAGGATAGGCAAAGTGTTGCTGGAATTAAGCACACCACTAAGCATTTGAATTTGTTTGAGGAGCGAGGAGCTGGATACAATAAATTTCATAGAGGCAGAATTAAGGATTCTATTCTTGTTAACGTGCAAAATTATCCCTTTTGAGGCCGATCAGCAGTGTTAAAATTGTATTTATTGAACAACTTTTTAACATCCGGAAATGCTTTAAGTAGCTGGTTTTACAGCTTATCCGAAATTAATTTTGGTAATGAGTTGAGGATGAAAGCCGTTGTTGTGGTGGAAAGAAAGCCGGCAGAAATTTATGAACAATTGGTGCCGTAGGTTGGTAGTAGGGGCTGTTGAAAAGTTGATGGCAAAAACTTCATAATTCTAAATTGACCACCAACCTTTTACCACCAACTACCAACTTTTTCAAGACTAACTTTTACTCCGGCTTTTTCGCCGGACCGCCTCTTTGCGGAAGAAAATAATCAGGCGTTGGCAGTAATTTTCCGAAAACATAATACTGAACGATCACAAAATCGCCCGTACCAACCATCTGTGCATACATTTTATCCTGGTCGTAATAAGGCGGTTTTGCAGCAGTTGTATCGTCCGGATCAAAGCCATTATTTTTCTTGAGGAACATGCGGATCTCGTTCTTTTTATTCGCACCATCCGTAACTGTAATTACATGTACCGGTGGTGATGCAAGAATAGAATCAATAAGTGGTTTCGGAAGATCATTAGCGAAATTCTCAAAACCGATATTTCCGTAATAAGAAATGTATTGTTTAACGGCCAGCGTATCGAATGGCAGTGGCTGCCCGGTTAACGTCTCCAGCTTAAAAATATTTTTCCCCGGTGATTGTGTAATCGTAAAAGAAGCTTCCGGCTGTGCTGTATGCTTTACAGAAATCGTATGAATATCAGGAACGAAATAATGAAATGCAGTCCGGTCGCGCCACTCACTCGGATTTGTAAAATAACGCGTGGTGAGATAACCGTTAAAGCCTTTGATTTCCATAATGAAAGGTTCAGAAGAATTCACAGGCTCATCCGGATCTGAAAC
>JBKJMR010000438.1:0-5455 GCA_046596275.1 Bacteroidia bacterium
CCTAACGCTTTGGCGACATCCTTTACTGCAGCCACATGTTCGCAATGTAATGGAACAGCAAGTGTAGGTGTAGACTCCAGGTGGATTTACACTTACACTTGCTGTTCCATTACATTGCGAACATGTGGCTGCAGTAAAGGATGTCGCCAAAGCGTTAGGAGCGCATACAAAGCTGTTTGTACGATAATACAATCCGGCGAAGCAAAAGTTAAAACAATCCCCTGATGAAGCCTGAAGGGTGTACACGCTGGATGTCTGACCAACATTGATGGTGGTATTTGCAGGAATGAAGTTCCACCAGTTCCATGTATAGGCTGCGGGAGTACTATTCAGTGTGATGTTAGTACCTGTCAATTGTAAATCACCAACTCCTACAAAAGCTACGGCGTTGGTTGTTGGACCACAAACAGGAGGGTACGTCATTGTGTGTGTCGTGATTCCATTATAAGAAGCTATCACCCTGCATCCATCATCAATTTGGATCGTGCCATTATACGTTTGTGTAGGATCGGCCCAAATAACAAGCAGCGTTGCGCCATCCATATCGTTTCCGGCTGATGGTGGATTTGTCAATATTCCACTCACATTATAAGTTCCGTTTCCATTCACAGATGCAGTGACATCTGCACGGTAGTTATAACTTCCTGTATATCCCCAGCACTTATCCGGCCCTTGTCCGATAATAGCCATTGGATAATTGGTTATGCCCAATGGTCCGTTTACTGTTGCTGTTTGTGCGGCGCCGTTCCCGGAACCTGAAGCCCATAAATACGCCCTGAGAATTGTTGCTCCGACCGGAATACCAGTAATTGTAAATGGTGCAGGTTGCAATATTCCCTGCGGGGTAAAGCGGCGACCCAGACGCTGGGATGCCTGGCTGTAGTTTAATCCGCAGGCAGTCATCGAATAAATATTTCCTAATGTACCATTACCATTTTGTGGTGTATTGGGTGATGGACCATTGATTGATGGTGTGATGGAAGGTGCGGGAGGGCTGTGAAGTCCGCTGCCGCATGCACCGGGAACGCCGGGACAACCTGCACTGCTAGTAGTTACTTGCTGGCCGATTGTAATTAAAGGCAACAGGAATAAAACTAACAATATGAAATGGCGTAAGAGTGACCTCATGGTTAATTTCGATTTGATGTTATGAATAATGTGCTATGCTTTTTGAAGGGTGTTTGCCAAGGGAAATTTAGGATATTCTGCTCTCAATTCCAAATTAAAAAGGTTTGAATGTCTTTACGTGGAGTTTTGTTGATTAAACGGTTAGAAAAACGGTTGTTTTGCGTGTTTCCACTTTTAATCACCGGCTTTTCAAAAAAAAATGAGCCGGGCAAAATTGCCTGACTCATTTAACACATGCATTATAAATTTCTTAACGGATCAGGTTGACGTGACCAATAACCTTTTTCTTTTTATCGCTTAATTGTTCGCTGTAGTAAAGAACATAAACATAGGTATCAGTTTGTGCTATATTCTTTCCGCCATTGGCTTTTCCGTCCCAGCCTTTTGTCTGGTCGTACGATTCAAAGATCAGATTTCCCCAGCGATCAAATATAATCAGGTGATAATTGTTTACATATTCTCCATATACAAAGAACATATCATTGGTACCATTTGCATTCGGTGTGAAGGCATTCGGAATGTATAGTGTTGTATTCGGAGCAATGTAAACATCGTATTCGATTGTATCCCTGCAGCCACCATTATTTACTACGATCTGTATAATGTGGAACGAGCCGGTGTCGGTGTAATTATTCGATACATCACCACAACCCACAACAGTCAGTAAATTTCCATCACCAAAATCCCAGTAACATGTATCACCCCCAACGCTCACATCATCGATAATAACTGTAGGTTCAAGCACTGTTGTAGGATTCGCAGATGTGATATTGAAGCCGGCAACCGGAGTAGGGAAAACGGTAACGTAATTGCTTATTGTAAGTGAATCTTTACATCCATTCACATCACTTACATGAAGCTCGATGGTGTATTGTCCGGGATTATAATAACAATGTTCAGGCGGAGTTGGTCCGGAACCGAACGGTGAATTATCCCCGAAGTTCCAGGTGCAGGATGCAATTGCAGGAACTGCTGAGCCGGTGAAATCCACACAAACAGGCGCACATCCATCTATCGTATCACCACTGAAGGAGATAACAGGTAATGGATTTACAACTACAGTGAATGTAGCAGAATCAGGTGTTGTATTACATGCATCTGAGATCACAACCGTATATGTGGTGGTGGTTGTCGGCGAAACAAAAGTTGTATCGTTTGTGCTGACCGGGGAAATCCAGAAGTAATTATATGGTGGTGCGCCACCTGTTGCAGTTGCGATCAATTGTGCAGTTGCTCCTGTACAGATTGGTGAAGTTCCGGAAGCTGATGCAACGATCGGTACGTTCGGCGGTTCGGTGATCTGGATGGTATGTGTTGTAGTACAACCGAAATTATCGGTAATGTCAACTGAATAATTTCCTGCGGCAAGGTTAACTGCTGTATTTGTGGTGCTGACATTTGGCGTCCAGACATAGGTATACGGACCAGAGCCTGACGTAGGGGTTATTGTTGCTGTTCCATTTGTGTCTCCGAAGCATATATTATTCGTCGTGGCCAACGTGGCCGTTATGGCGCCGACACCAAGTACTGTGACGGAATCGGTATGCGAACAACCTAAACTATCAGAAACAGTAACAGTATATACACCGGGAGGAAGATTAGTAGCAGTTTGTCCGGTTTGCGGGGGAACCGTATTCCATACATAAGTAAAAGGACCAGTTCCTCCTTGTGGCGCTGCTGTTGCAGTTCCGTTAGAAGCCGAACACTGACTCGGAATGGAATCCATATCTAGTGTAAAAGGTGCAGGGCAACAGGTCTGACAATTGGATTGCCAGTACAAACCCATTACGCAGAAATTATAACAATCGCCACCAGAACTGTTTCCGAATGATGAAGTAGTTTGACCCGGAGTAACTGTTGTCGGAACGTCAATCCAGTTCCACCAGTCTTCAACGCATGTAATCGGGAAAACACCATTTAACGTAAGCGACGAATTGAGACCTTGTAAATCGCCCTGCGCCATGAATGCTCTTGCATTGCTGGTTGTTCCTGTGCATGCCTGGAAACCGGTGATTGTTTGTGTGGTGGTTCCGCCATTGATTACAACACAACCATCCCAAATCACAATATCACCTTGCCAGGTTTGTGTCGGATCGCTCCATATAACTATTAATGTTGCTCCGTCCATATCATCCTGCGGATTCGGTGGATTAGTTGGAAGTCCGCTGATCTGGTAATTTCCATTTCCAACAATAAGAGATGTAACATCCGCACGGTAAGTAAACGTTCCCGGATAGCCCCAGCATTTATCCTGGTCCTGCCCGATCATTGTCATAGGAAAGGGAGCTGAAACAGCAAATGGATTGGTAAATTGCATTGTGATAGGGATGCCGCTTCCACAGCCTTCCGTCCATACAAAAGCCTGCTCAATTACCGCAGTTGCCGGAATACCGGAAATGGTAAACGTTGCAGGTTGCGGAACACTTGGCTGGTTTAGCAAGGGCACACGCATGCTGAGCTTTTGAGACGCGGTTGTATAATTCAATCCGCATTCACTTCTTGCATAAGTTGCACCGAGCGTTGCATTTCCATCCTGCGGTGTTACAGGATCAGTTGTACGTGCAACCGAGTAGGTGTTGACTGGATTGTGGCCATTTAAAGGTGTAGATCCGCCCTGTGCGTGTACACGAATAGCCAGCAGGAATATTATTCCTATTGAGAGTAAACTTGTTTTCATGTGGATATTGCCTGTTCCAAATATATAAAAATTCCGGCAATTCAAAGGCTTAACTTGCCGGCTTGTCGGCAAGTTATTAACGTTGGTGGGTCAGGAAAGCAATTCCAGCGCCAGCTTTTTTGTCTTTTTCAGGCTCTCCGAGATCTTAGAACTATCGGTTTGGAGATTGGTATAACGTTGCGCAGCCAATTCTTCAAGGGTTGAAATTGTTTCGGAAATGCTGTCCACCGGGAAATTTTTAATGTTCAAACGATAACGCAACTGATGAATGGAAGCTTCTTCACGGCTTAATTCGGTTTTAAAAAGCACTGCGCTGAGCAATGTTTCGTAAAGCTGTGCAATCCCGGATTGAATGCTTCCGTGCATTAAAAAGCGTTCAGCCGAATTAAGCATAGCGTGAATGTCCGGTTTGGATTTTACGTGTTCGTGCTCCACAGCTTCAACTTCTGCTGTGGTATTAATTTCTTCAGCTGCTGCCTGCTTTTTCTTTTTTGTTGTTTGATAAAAATAAAGCAGGATCAATAAAATGGCAGGAATAGCGATCCATAAAATGCGGCGGATGATTTTGCCGTAGGAAGGACCGTCAAGAAATGTTTCGGGCAGATTATTTTCTGAAACATCCTGCGAAGGATCGCCGGGCGCAACGTTCAGTTTAAATTCGGGAGTCTGAACGGTTACATATTCTTTTTTCTTCGGATCATAATAAGAAAATGTAATTCCGGGGAGTGTGTACGATCCTTCTTTTTTGGGGATGAGTGTGATGGTGAATGTTTTTTGGCCTTCGAGCACATCACCAACAATAGATGAGGTGCTGTTTGAAATTGGACTATAACTTTGAATATCTGTAGGGAAATTTATTTTAGGTAGTTGAATAAAGCTTGCATTTCCCTTTCCGGTTATTGTTACAAATAATTTTACAGCTTCATTTACTTTAATGTTTTCTTTATCTAATGTTGCGCTTAATGCAAATTCGCCAACATCCCCTGCAAAATTGTCTGGTTGGTTTTTCTCGGGTGGTGAAACAACATCAATTTCAACCTCATTAGAAATTAAATCTATTTGAGTTGGAATTCCTATTACATCATCGATCCATTGATCGCCTGTAGGTACCTCAACCTGATAAAGATTGCATGAATACAAATAGGGAGGGATAATTAATTTCCCGCTTAAATTTGGGAAAACATATTCTTTATAAACTGTTTTAATCCTGTATTTAAGTCCGTTAACAATTATAGATGAGTCTGGATACATTACAGGGTAAACTCCTTCTTTATGCCAAAAGCCCCTGAAGGTGCTAGCGTTAGGAGATAAAACTCCAGGCTCAACTCTTCCAAGAGAATATATTAGAATGGAAAGAGTTATTTGTTCTCCTACAACAGCTTTCTTTTTATCAGGACTGCAAATCATTACGATTTGATTTGCCGGTCGGTTGCTTGGTTTAACTACCAGACTAAGCACATTAGAAAAAATACGATTGCTTCTTGACTGCACCCAGGCTGGACCAATAGCAAACGTACCTGAATCATAAGGTGAAAGAAGATAGTTTTGGCTGAATTTTATTTTCCCGTCTGAACTATTCATTGACCAACTTTTTATTCCCATTGTAGCGATAATGCCGGGAATGTTTGGAAGTTCTGCCAGCGATGAAAT
>JBKJMR010000570.1:0-8348 GCA_046596275.1 Bacteroidia bacterium
CAATTACAGGGAAAGTTCGTGCGAATAAAAGGAAGAACGTAAAGAACATTCCTATTGTTCCTATGAAAATTCCGATCTCAACCCATGTCGGGTGATACATTGTCCAAGACGACGGAAGGTAATCTCTGTGCAATGAAGTAACGATAATTACGAAACGCTCAAACCACATTCCGATGTTTACAACGATAGAAAGAATCATTGTAGCGATAAGGCTTGTACGGATCTTTTTGAACCAGAACAGCTGCGGAGAAATTACGTTACAGGTCATCATTCCCCAGTAGCTCCACCAGTATGGTCCTGTTGCACGGTTCATGAATGCGTATCCTTCATATTCTACGCCTGAGTACCAGGAGATGAAAAGCTCGGAGAGGTAAGCCACACCAACCATTGAACCGGTAAGCGTGATAATGATATTCATCATTTCTATATGCTGGATGGTGATGTAATGCTCAAGGCTCAATACTTTACGCATGATCAAAAGAAGCGTCGACACCATCGCGAAACCGGAGAAAATCGCACCGGCAACGAAATAAGGAGGGAAAATGGTGGTGTGCCAGCCCGGTACAACCGAGGTAGCAAAGTCCATCGATACAATCGAGTGAACGGAGAATACAAGTGGTGTTGATAATCCTGCGAGTACGAGAGAAACTTCTTCGAAACGTGACCAGTCACGTGCGCGTCCGCTCCAGCCGAAGCTGAGGATCTTGTAAATTTTTTCCTGCATTGGTTTGCCCTGTACTTTGAAACGATCGCGGATAGCTCCGAAATCAGGAATCAAACCGAGGTACCAGAATACAAGGGAAACGGTGAAGTAAGTAGATACCGCGAATACGTCCCATGTTAAAGGTGAGTTGAAATTCACCCAAAGTGATCCGAACTGGTTAGCGTGTGGAAACAGCCAGTAATCGAGCCATGGACGGCCGGTGTGCATGGTTACGAATACAGCAGCGCACATTACAGCAAAAATCGTCATCGCCTCAGCAGAACGGTTGATGGCCATACGCCATTTCTGACGGAAAAGTAAAAGTACAGCAGAGATAAGTGTACCGGCGTGACCGATACCAATCCACCAAACGAAGTTGGTGATATCCCATGCCCAGCCGACGGTTTTATTAGCGCCCCACTGACCGATACCTGTACCGATCGTGTATGCAAGGCAGCTGAAACCCCAGATAAAAGCGGCAACAGAAATCGTGAATACCAGGTACCAGTACTTATTTGCTTTGCCTTCGATTGGCTTAGCAATATCCGTTGTAATCTCGTGATAGGTTCTATCACCGAGAATCAGCGGGTCTCTAAGCGGAGATTCGTGTTGCATATCTTTTCTTAATTGTCAGTTCAGTTGATCAGTTTGTTTTAGACATGTGCTTTTTCATCTTCACGGTTCCACACTTTTGTGAGGTAGAACACAGAAGGACGAACACCTGTTTCTTCAAGCATTTCAAATTTTCTTCCGTCTTTTTCCATTGCAGAAACTGCGCTCTTCATGTCTTTCAAATCTCCGAATCTGATAGCGTCTGTCGGGCAGGTCTGTGCGCAGGCAGTGTTGATCATGCCATCAGCAGGACGAACACCGGCTTTTTTAGCATCCAGCTTTCCACCCTGGATTCGCTGAACACACATAGTGCATTTTTCCATTACACCGCGTGAACGAACAACAACATCCGGGTTCAATACCATGCGACCGAGAAGATCGTGAGCCGGGTTGAGGTTGGTTTTTTCGAAGCGGTGATATTCTGTATAGTTGAACCAGTTGAAGCGACGTACCTTAAATGGACAGTTGTTTGCGCAGTAACGTGTACCAACACAACGGTTGTAAGCCATTTGGTTAAGACCTTCTGAACTGTGATTTGTAGCAAGTACAGGACAAACAGTTTCACAAGGTGCGTGATTGCAATGCTGACACATCACAGGCTGGAATACCACTTTCGGATTATCGAAAGAAGGATTTTCCATTTTGCGATACATCTCCATGAGTCCGAGATCGCCTTTTACTTCAGCTTCTTCTTTTACAACATCGCTGGAGAAATAACGGTCAATACGCATCCAATGCATTTCACGGCTGCGGTGAACTTCATCTTTACCAACTACAGGAACGTTATTTTCTGCGTTACAAGCAATGACGCAAGCGCCACAACCAATGCAGGAATTTAAATCGATCGCCATCGACCACTGGTGGTTCGGGCGGTCAAAATCGTTCCAGAGATTTACTTTTTCTACATCCGCTTCACCTTTATAAGTGTGCATTGTCGGAAGTGGATTTCCTGCGCGCTCATCTTTTGCAAAAGCAGCAAGCGTGGTTTCGCGAAGAATATCTTCGTTACGTCCCATAATTGTGCTGTGCGATTGTGTTGTTGCAATTTTATGCTGTTCAACACCTGCATCAGCAAGCTGAACATCGTAAACATCGTATGACATTGTACCCGAAGCAGACATTCCTACTGCAGGATAAATGTTCGCACCGGTGTTATCAATAATTTCATTAAAACCTTTGCGGCCATAACCAACAGCGATACCAATTGATCCGCGTGCTTGTCCGGGCTGGAACCAAACAGGAAGTTTTGTTTTGTAACCGTTTGCAGTAATTTCAACTACGTCGAGCATGTCTTCCATCTGATCGAAACGAACGATCACTGCGTCTTTGTCATCCCCTTCAACACCGAACAAATTCATCTCTTTTACATCCGCCGGATTCATGGTGATGTAATTGTCCCAGGTAATTTTTGTAATCGGATCAGGTAATTCCTGCAACCATGGATTTTGCGATTGCGCGCCGTTTCCGAGGGCTGTGCTTGCGTAGATAGAAAGCTCATATTTTCCGCCTTTCCAGGAAGAAAGCTGGCTTGTTGCTTCGCTTAATGTAATTGTTCCGCCTGTGAAAGAAACTGAATCGTTTGATACAGATACAACAGCTTCGTTGTTTGCGGAAATTGTATCGGATTTATCTTTATCCTTTTTGGATATTCCTAAACCTTTTTTCTCGTCTTCTGTTTGTGTAGCTGTTGCGGGCCATAATTCGGAAACCCCATCGCGCACGCTGCTATTCCAGAATGCTGCAAAATCGCCGAATGTATGCTGCATCGGCAACATATTGCTCTTCCAGCCTTTTTGCAAATAGGTATGGTAATCTGTTTTGTTACCTGCCCAAAGCAATAATGTTTCCTGCGCGTGACGCGTGCTGAACAACGGACGGATTGCAGGCTGCTGAATGCTGTAATGTCCTTTGCGTGGATTGTGATCGTTCCATGCTTCGAGGTAATGATGATCAGGACAAATGAAGTCGCACATTGCGGCTGTTTCATCCAGCATTCCTGAGAAGGAGATTCTGCAGGAAAGCTTTTTCATTGCAGCTCCGAAATTCAACGCCATCGGCGCAGAATAAACAGGATTTGTATTGTAGAAAATTACGGTGTCAATGCTGGTGCCCATATCTTCAACGAGCTTTTTCACTGCAGCATCATCGCCCTGGTGAGTATAATCCGGGTTTTCCCAATCGATTGTTGTTCCGATTGCGCCGATAGATTTGTTGATCTCATTAACAACAAGCTGAAGTGCCGCGTCATTTGATCCGCAAACTACAAGTCCTTTTCCTCTTGCACCTTTTAATGCGTCAACAACTTTCGTAACCTGTGTTCCCATCACGTTCGAAGCTGATCCGCCACCACCAACGCCATTCAATAAGCCAAGCGCGATTTGTGCCATCTGCGAAGGCTTAACAGGAAAACGCTCATCTGCATTTGCACCTGTAATAGACATATTCGACTCGAACTGGAAATGTTTCGACATCGTCTTTTTGTCTTTGCCAACTTTACGGGTCATACCGTATTGTCTTGCATGCTCGATCGGTGAAAGCCAGTTAGCGAGGAAATCAGCGCCAAGACTTACTATTACATCTGCTTTATCGAAACGATACGTTGGAATCAACGCTTTTCCGAATGAAGAAAGGTTTGCTTTCATCATACCGGAGTAAGAAATGGAATCGTAAGTAACGTGACGAACGTTTGTGTATTTCGCTGAGAATTCTGCGATTGCAGCTTTAGTAGAAGGAGAAATGATGGTTGAAGAAAGAATTGCTATTCCTTTAGATTGAGAAAGCTTTGCTCCGATTGCTGCATCTGCTTCACTCCATGTTTTATCAGCCCATGCATTTCCGCTTTTCATTTTCGGTCCTTTTAAGCGAGCCGAATCATAAAGAGAAAGAACAGAAGCCTGAACGCGTGCGCTCAATTTGCCTTTTGTAATCGGGGAAAGACCATTTCCTTCGAGTTTGATCGGGCGGCCTTCACGTGTTTTTACAAGAATGCTTGCGTAATCATGACCATCAAAGAAAGAAGAAGCGTACCAGTTTGCAACACCCGGTGTAATATCATCCGGGCGGTTTACATAAGGAATCGCTTTCATTACCGGTGTTTCACATGCTGCGAGGGTTGCAGCGACAGTGGAGAATCCCAGGAATTTCAGGAAGTCGCGGCGATTGGTGGAAGATGTTTCCATCTTGGCTTTGTCGCCAATAAATTCCTCAACAGGAATATATTCAGCGAATTCACCCGAGTGCTTTTCCGCGAATTTTGTTTCGTCGGTTAGCTGGGAGATTCCTTTCCAGTATTGTTTATCGTTCGCCATATTATTTATTCGGTATACGGTGATTTTTAGTCTGAGGTCAGTGTCAGGCAAATGGCCCGAAGCTGAAGTGTCGGGTTGATAGGTGCTAGTAGTGGCAGCGTGCGCATTCGATTCCGCCAACCATTGCTACAGTGATCGGCTGATCTTTGTACTTCTCTTTCATTTTTTCATGAAGGGCAGTGTAGTATCCGTTACCTTCCATTTTCACAGGAGTTGTACGGTGACAATCGATGCACCATCCCATTGTTAGCGGACGTTGCTGTTCAACCGTTCCCATTTGTTTCACATCTCCATGACACTGGTCGCATTCTACTTTTCCGACTACTACGTGCTGCTGGTGAGAGAAGAATACGTGATCAGGAAGGGCATGCACTTTATTCCATACGATCGGGTGCTCTTCGCCGGTGTATTTTTGTCCGTCCCAACCTACTGCGGAGTAAATTTTAGCAATCTCTTCTTTTGAACCTTCGTTTGCTGTCTCGCTGATCGATTTGTGACAGTTCATACAAACGTTCGCAGAAGGGATCTGGGCGGTTTTAGATTTCTCTACGCCGCTGTGACAATATTTGCAATCGATCTTGTTATCGTTGGCGTGAATTTTATGAGAGAAATTAATTGGCTGGGAAGGATGATAACCCACCCATTCGTTCGGGTGAATTTCTTCTGCATAAACACCAACACCTTGTAAAGCGTACCATCCTTTTACGGTTAAAAAGCAGATAAGGAGAATTCCAAGAGCCGCCATTTTGGTTTTGTGATGCGCCATCCAGTGACGAACAGCAGGAATGAACTCACGTGCAGGCTCGTCCGGCAATCCTTCTTTTTCGTTTGCCGCATTGCGAAGGTTGATCTTTGTGTAACGAAGAACTGCAATGAGAGCGATAAGAAGAATAAGAACAATTACTATTAGAAATACCGGTGGGGAAGATTCTACCTGTTCCCCAGGAACGACGCCTGTCGGACCAGTAGGGCCTTTAGGACCATCCCCTTTGTGCGCGTAATCAAGAATTGCATCAATTTGCTCGTTCGTCAACTGAGGAAACGGCGTCATCAAGGTCTTGTTGTACTCCTGGAATTTAGCTACTGCATAACCATCACCTGCAGCAATCATCTTTTGCGAATTATGAACCCAGTCATATTTCCAATCTCCACCAGGAATCCGATCCAGAACACCCTTTAAACCAGGGCCAGTAGAGTTTTTTTCAGTTGCAGTATGACAACTTGCGCAATTTTGCTTAAAAAGTGTTTTACCGTCCGGAGCTTGAGCCGAAAGGAAAGACATGTTTAGAAAAAGCGAAATTGCCAGTGTGATTACAACGACTATGCGGTTGCTTCGTACGTTTTGCCAGAGGCGGATCATATAGCGTGTTTTGCGTTGGCGTTATTACAGAGACCTCAGAATATAAGGCGTCGCAAATTTATAAGAAACACCATTCCGAGATTCCCGTTATATTGAAAAAAAAGGATGCTTTTTTAATTTATAATGATTCTAAATAATTGTTAAGAGGTAATACGTCTGCGAGTGGTTAGAACTTATCGGCGAGCGGTTTTTCCCAATGAAAATTTTTAGTAAGGGCGTCCAAAAGGGTTTTTATGCCGACCAACCGACTTGCATTCGCTACAAATCAGTTTCTAAGAAATTCAGGTTTCAAAAACGGCAAGGATTTTGGTTACTTTTGTGGTAATGAAACGTCTTCTCGCCCTGTTTTTTTTACTTTTTCTCAGTCATTTTTCTGTTTTAGCCCAAACGGCTTCTGATTCAATCCAGAAAGATGTGCATGCCGATCCGCGTTTGCAGACGCTTGTGAGCAAACATGTGGACGTGAACGCACATGGAAAAGAAAAGGGTTACCGTGTCCAGATTTATTTCGGCGCAGATAAAGCCAAAGCCAATGAATACAAAGCACGGTTTTTAGGTCGTTATGCCGGTGATATCAAAGCTTACGAAGTTTACGATGTGCCTAATTTCAAGATCCGCGTGGGCGATTTCAGATCACGGATGGATGCTTACCGTTTTTTGAAAAAGATCAAATCCGAATTTCCTTCTGCGTTTATTGTGGAGAGTGAAATTGAGTATCCGGAGTAATTAGAAATTTTCTTTTTAAGAAGGAGTCGCTTCTGAATTTCGGCTTAGGCAACTTTTATTGTGGGCATTTCGTCATATGTCTTTCCATCTAAAACCCTTCCGGCTTTTTTCTTGCGTTTACCGCCCCATTGCTTGAAAAAGAATGCCACTTTATCATTTTCACATTGCTTTTTAATATCAATCACCCATTCTTTATCCATTGGCCTGGCACCAGGTCCTGATTCCCCACCCACTATAACCCAATGTATCCGATCCAGATTCAATTCCGGCAACGGTCCTATTAAGGGCTCTATGGAAATAAATTTAATAATTGCATTTGTCTGTCTGAGATGATCGATCCGTTTTATCACCTTATTATTTTCTACAGAAACACCCATCCAGATATTGGGCGTCCAGGTCAATTTACTATGATGTTTTAAGAGAATGTCAGAGCGCTTGGTTAAAACCTGGAAAGTATGTTGCGGATTATCATTCATTACTTTGAATACCCGTTGAATATATTCCAATGGAACATCTTTGTGAAATAAGTCGCTCATAGAATTGACAAAAACAATTTTCGGCTTCTTCCATGTGTAAGGAATTTCAAGTGACTCAGGGTGAATAGTAAGCTTGAAATTATTTTTGTATTTGTCAATACCCATTGCATGCAAGCGCCGCGACATAATTTCAGCATAACAAAACTTGCAGCCTGCTGAGATCTTATCACAACCCGTTGTAGGGTTCCAGGTCATTTCTGTCCATTCGATGCTTGATTGTGCCATGTGTAAAGTTTTATAAATCTAATTTACGTTGAGCATTAGAGTGCTGCTGAACGATCTTCCAAAACTTATTACCAAGATCATGTTTAGAAAAAAAAGCCAAATAGTAAAGCGGTAAATTTTTCGCATCTGATCGAACTTGTTGAAAGGTATCTGTGACCTTATATCCAAGACTTGACATATTCGCTTTATATTGATCGGCAAGAAAATGAACAAATGATTCATTGCTTTCTAACACCTCCTTTCGCCAATGAGTGGAATTAATAAATTTATCTATTTTGGTGTTTTCTTCATTAATATAATATTTGTAATTTCTGTTTGCATCCATATGTAATGCGAGGAGTATTAAAAAATCCATTTTAGGCATTAGTCCTAAGCTTTGAATAGTTTCAAAATTAAGATCCAATGAGTACGGGTCGACAAAGCAAAATGGCAAAGTCCCGACCCCATTTATAAAAGTCGGGATCTCTCTTTTTATTTTGAGAATCTGCTCATTGGCATTTCCTTCAATAAAAACTACTTTTTCAAACTTTGCAGGAAATAATCGCTTCACTCTTTCCTTTAATGCAAACATTTTCTCTGGGTCTTTTTCGCAAAATATATACTTAGCAAAAACCGTCGGTATTGACAGTGCAATCAACGGAGACCCCATTATAATTTGATTTGTATTATCAATGCGAGACAAACCACTCCCTGCAAATAAGTCAATATATGCTAGATTCCATTTTGATCTCATTGTTATGGCATAAATTTCCCCATATCTTCCTACATAATTATATTTTTGGATAGACCATGCCCGAACGCTTGGAATTAATAATCCATCGTCTTCGCAATTTATAATTGGGTTAAATGCAGATTGAAAATTCATATTTAGCTTTTAA
>JBKJMR010000178.1:0-2892 GCA_046596275.1 Bacteroidia bacterium
CGGAAGCGGAGGAAATGTGCCTACAAATGATTCAAGGCTATCCATGAGGCTAATAATAGCAGGAACTTCAGTGCCAGCCCACAATTTTCTGAGCGACCGCATTTTAAAAAGAGAGTCGGGCAAAGGATCGATTGCCTGTATAATATCTATTGACCTTAAATGTTTTAAACGGCAAAACTCCACCGGAAATTCATACGCCTGGCAGAAGTAATCCATGTCGTAGTAACCAAATGTCAGCACTTCAAGATTCTCCAGCTCAGGAATTCGTTTTGTCAATTCCTCATTGTAATCCCACACGTATAGACATTTTATAGTGAGGGGGCGATTCAACGCTTCTTCAAGAGAGTAGGCGACTGCAGAGCGGGGGAATTGCGGAATGGGCCAGTTCATTGTATGCACACTCTGCCCCGCAAGATCAGATGATATCAACGCAAAGAATAATAACAGGAAACAGGAAACTTTGATGGGCCGCATATTCTTTATAACAGGATTGACATTAAAAGTTACATGTTTAATATTGTCACGGACTTTGTGGTTTAAATACGCTAAGCTTTTGGGAAAGGTAATCTGTTCGTGAGAAAGATTTCCTTAGCCGGATTTTAGCGCGGGGACGGGTAGGCGCGGGAAACGCAGAGAAACGCGGAGAAAAACGTAAAGATTCTTTCTCAATACCCAATACTAAATACTCAATACTATCTTTGCCAAGGAAATCTAAATCAACGATGACAAACGACAGAAAAGTTAGAGTGCGTTTTGCGCCGAGTCCTACAGGTCCGCTTCATATGGGCGGCGTGCGTACGGCTTTGTATAATTATTTATTCGCGAAAAAACATGGCGGGGATTTTATCCTTCGTATTGAAGATACCGATACAGACCGTTTTGTTCCCGGCGCCGAACAATATATCATAGAAGCATTAAAATGGTGCGGCATTGAACCCAATGAAGGAATTGGGTTTGGTGATGGTCCACATGCGCCTTACCGCCAGAGCGAGCGCAAAGAAGCAGGAGTATATGCGCAATATGCAAAGCAGCTGATCGATTCAGGGAATGCTTATTATGCATTCGACACAAAAGAAGAGCTGGATGAGCAACGCACGAAATTCGAAGCGATGAAAGCAAGCTTTTCTTACAATGCAATCACGCGCCAGAACCTGAAAAACTCATTGACGCTTTCGGAAGATGAAGTGAAGCGCCGAATTGAGTCGGGCGATCCGTATGTGGTGCGTGCGAAAATTCCGCGCAATGAAGAAGTGCGTTTGAACGATTTGATCCGCGGCTGGGTGGTGGTGCACACTTCGCAGCTCGACGATAAAGTTTTGTTCAAAAGCGACGGAATGCCGACATATCATTTGGCAAACATCGTGGATGATTATACGATGAAAATCACCCACGTTATTCGCGGTGAAGAGTGGTTGCCGTCTGCGCCACTGCATGTGCTACTGTATCGTTTTCTCGGTTGGGAAGATGTGATGCCGCAGTTTTCGCATTTGCCTTTGCTTCTTCGTCCTGATGGAAACGGAAAGTTGTCCAAACGCGATGGCGATCGTTTAGGGTTTCCTGTGTTTCCATTGTCGGGAGAAATGCCGGATTTGAAAACTGGTATTCCTGAAAAATTCACCGGTTACCGTGAAAGCGGCTATTTCCCGGAAGCGTTTATCAATATGCTTTTGCTTTTAGGCTGGCATGGAAGCGGCAACCAGGAATTATATACGCTGGATGAAATGATCGAAGCGTTTTCTATTGACCGCGTGAGCAAATCGGGCGCGAAATTCGATGCGGAAAAAACAAAATGGTTTAACCAACAATATCTGCGGAAGAGAAATGATGCTGAATTAGCGGCATTGCTTTCCGCAGATTCAAAATTCGAAATTCGAAACGTTGATTCGAAATTCCTTGTGGAAGTTTGCCGCCTTATGAAAGAAAAGGTTTTCTTCGTTCATGAAATTTATGAGCAGGGAAAATTTTTCTTCGAAGATCCAACGACATACGATGAAGGCGTAATTAAAAAACGCTGGAATGCCGATACGAAAAAATTTGTTGCCGCAGTGAAGGACGCGTTTGAAAAACAAGATTCCTGGACAGCCGCAGATCTCGAAGCAACATTCAAAACCACCGCAGAAACAACCGGAACAAGTCCGGGAAATGTGATGCAGCTTTTCCGTGTGTGCGTAAGCGGAGCGGGTGGGGGACCCGTGCTTTTTGAGATGGTAGAGCTGCTTGGAAAAGAGGTTATCATACGCAGACTTAATGCTGCGCTGGAGAAATTACCAACGTAATGGGCAATTTTGTCCGCCTTCGATACAACTCGTCAGATTAATTTTGCTGTTGGAAAATTGCATTCCTGCTGACGAGCCACTCAGTCTGACAAAATTGCCCATTCAAAAAAATCGTACATCGTACATTGTAATTCGTACATCTTTTTATGGGAAAAATCAACGTTAATGGAATCCGTCTTCGCGCTTATCTTGGTTGTCTTCCTGAGGAAGGAATCATTGGAGGCGAATATGTTGTGGATGTAGTTATCGACACTGATTTTTCGAAAGCCGCCCAGACGGACGAGCTGCATGATACGGTTGATTATTGCGTGGTGTTCGATTGCGTGAAAGCGGAAATGGCAATTCGTTCTAAATTGATTGAGCATGTGGCGCAGCGGATTGTGAATGCATTACGTGCAAAATATGCTTCGGTAAAAACATTTTCTGTTACGGTTACCAAAATTGTTCCGCCGATGAATGGTGCGGTGGATAAGGTTTCTGTAACGGTAGAGGGATAATTCTATCGTAATGGAAGAAATAACCGTAATTCATCCCGTTTTTATTACTTTTGTGTCCCCCGAATTAACGGGAAAGTAAAAGGTCCTGTGGCCGAGCGGCTAGGCAGAGCTCTGCAAAA
>JBKJMR010000268.1:0-10281 GCA_046596275.1 Bacteroidia bacterium
ATCAAGCAGCAATTCATTATGCTCATTGTTACCAACAGGAAGTAGTATTTCGCAATGCATTGATTTCAGCAGAAAATGTTCTTTGTATTTCATACGACATACAGGATAAAAAGCTTGTGCAATCAGCACGACTCCGATAAAAAGGAAAGAATTAATTGTTCTCAAAATAAATCCGGTTTATAATTCTATTGCATGTGCTTAGGACGAATTATCCAATACCCTTTAACAGCAGTATGAAAACCTTTTTTGGTGATATCTATATCTGTGGAATTTCCACCATAATCCCAATAGCTGAATTTAATATTATCACCGGTTACTTTAAATTCTTTGGAAAAATCTATTCTTTCAATAACAGTTTATTTCAAATATTCAAACGGAGTATCTCTGCCGCCAATCTTAGAATACCGATCATAGACCCTTTTCAATATTCCAAGATGATCCGGAAGATTAGTATCCAATGGCGTTTCACAAAGTTGCACTATTACACCTCTATTTATAATCACGTGGGTTTTATAAAAGAGCTTACCATCCTCGTGATCATCAAATCCAATTATTCTTATGGTTTCTTCTGACCAGTAATTTATCCAACCTATGAAGAAGGGTATTTCGGGCGAGCTTAAAAACTGAGGAACTTTTACAACCGGCAATCCGAATTCTGGAATCCTGTTTTTTTCATGCGGACGCACAATTTGATTTACGAGGTGTGTTTTAGTTTCCGAAGGTGATACTTCTCCCCAATAAAAACCCAGAATATTTGACAATTCCATTATTGCCCGAATAATAATCCCGTTATCAAACTTATTATTTGTCCTGAGATTAAAAACATAAGTTGTTTCAGGGTATTCATTAAACTTTGTGTATGAAGAAGAAACAGTCAGTTTAGCGTATACATTTTTATCTGCATAATCGCTGCTGATAAAAAAATCAGCACCCGTTTCTATAGTTGATCTGATCCAACTTTTTCTGTCGCTGATCAAGCTTTTTTTTACTTCTTGCCGGCGCGTTTCAAAATCTTCTCCTGGACCGGTGACTGTATGATTAAGTTCAGGTACTAATTGTAATTGTTCTAAAATTTCAATGCAGCTGGATAATTTACCAGCTTGCATTTCTGTTGGTGAGAAATAAAAACTAAATAAAAGTTCTTTCATCAGAAGAGTATCGGAGTACAATAAAACTCAATCCTTCTTTACATACGTCAATAAGCTGAATCGTACCAGTTGCGACTTCGACTTTTTCTCTGTTGTATCATAATAGCTTATATGTACATCTCTTTTCAGGGGACCGGTTTTTCCACCGGGTGGTATGATAATACAAAACAATAAAGTATCGCTTTTCTTCAATTTTATGTTGTTGCAATCCTGGCCGGTACAGATAGCATACGAACCACCATCGTTGGTTCCAATCTTTTCAATCTGCAGCGATTTTCCGGAAGTATTGATTAGTCGCACCCAAACTAAAAGATTCTTTTGATAATTGAACGAGTCGACTCTGAACTGGGAAGAATCTGCGATTTTGGTCGAAATTGTTAATGTGTCGGAATTGATACCGGCATTCTGTGCGGATAATTTGCTGAAACAAATGAGAAGAAAAAAAAAGGCTAATTTTCGCATAACCAACCATTATCAAAAATCATTCCTATTTTTTCTCTGTGGATTGCAGCGCTTCTATTTTTTCCATATATCCAGAAAGCATTGTTAGCGCAATTGCACTTTGTGACTGGAAGAGATCATCAAGCTTGTTGCTATTGGGTGCAACTTCTTTTGAAAACGCACCTTTGTTTGCCGACTCCCACGCACTTTTTGTATCATCAATTGGAATATGGGTGTCAGTGCCCATTAAATTAATTCCTTCACTATTTGTATTAACATTAAGCTCATGCATCATCAACAAAAGCATCGGATTTGCCTGCAAAGGTCCGAATGAAGTATTGACCGCAACACCTGAAGAGTAATGACCTTCTGTATCAGCAAGGTTACCCCATGTATCACCACCCAGAAAAATCATACGTCTGGTACGTTTCTGATCTTCAAGGGTGATTTCATTTAACCATTTTCCTTCTGGTGAATTTGCCACAGGACGATCCTTTATAAGTTGACGCAGAACTTCAAACTGATCAAACCATTCCTTTATATCTGAACTTGATTCGATTCCTTCGCCTGTATCACCACCAACCCGGTTAAAGTTCCCACTCTGCATCATTACATTATCATAATGATCCTTCAATTTTACATCCGATTTAAACCAGGTATCTGTCAAAGGAATAAAAAGTACAGTATCCGATAACTTTATATTTTTATTCGTGATTGGATTGGTTAATTTAAAAAGTTCAGCCGAAAGACGACTTAATGAATCTGGTTTATCAAGCGTATTTATTCTAAGAGATTCAGCGTCTGTTTCTTTTATTTGGTCCAGGATCTTTCTGGTTATTTGAAATTCGCCTTTTTTATATAAGGACAAATAATTCTTTACACTACTTAGCATGTTACGCAAGTGCTGAACAGAGTTGTCATTTTCAGGTATACTCTCTAAAAAGAGTTCAGCACGATGAACTGTATGATAGGCGTCGTCAACAAAAACCTCGACATCAAATATTCCTCCCTCATATTTTTCCGAAAAAGCAATCTTATGAATATAACCTTCACGATACTTCATCTTATGCCACGCAATGACATGGATATAATTTGGGTTATTGGGATTAGGTCCGAGTTTAGATACTAAAGTACCTTCAGGCAAATTTACATGTCCCACGTTTCCTTTAATTCTATCTCTAAAACCATATTTAACCGGTTTTCCGTTAACATCAACCATTCCGAACTCAGTACTTCCTCCGCCTTTTATTCTTTGTGTTGCAAACTCAGGATCAAATACGTTATTCTCATTTGCAGCATTATCTATGTCCTTACTTCCTTGAATATCCAAAGAATTAGCTACACCATTATTTCCCTCTTCTCCATTCTCTCCTACAGCACCAGCTACAAATTTATCATCAACCATTTCACCCTTTTTCTCAAGCATTTCCTTCTCCTCTTCCTCCTGCTGCTTCCTGTGCAAGTCGAGCAGATCACCATTACCATAACTATTTTCGTACATGCTTTTAAAATTAAATAGTTAATTCAAATGAAGGTAAGCCAGGCTTACCACGTTACATGAATCGTTTCAGCACTCCACGGCAATCTGATCATTCCAATACTCCATGGTAAACGATCGATTAACATGTCAACCGCAGAGCTGCGTTCAATAAGCAGATCCCAATCGCTACCCATGCGCCTGAGCCTTCCTTCTTTTTGCAGAAAAGTAATTTGTAAGCTCCTGGTTGAACTCCGTTTTATAATATCCCAGTTTTCAATTACTGCTTTTAACAATGCTGTTGCTTCTTCTTTTTCATCGTCACTCAAATAAAATTTTTCAGGAACAGGGACTGCAATATCAATTCCACAAAGAATTTTATTAAAGGCAAAATCGTGCTCATGCGTTTCTTCCTTCTCTTCTGCACCCACTTCTATCGCATCATCCTTATCGCCATACACCATCCATTGCAGCAGGTGAACCGCTTTCCATTTTGCATTTTCATTTATAAATTCTTTTCCTTTTACAAATCCGATATTATTAAAGAAGCCGGGTAGATAAGCAGCTAAAATAACCAGCCCTGCATTGGCAATATAAATTCCATCTTCTGCTGCGGGTGAATCGGGCAACCCCCCTTCTTCTTCCTCCTTTTTATTTACACCACTTTTCTTCTTTTCTTCCTGCGCTTCTTGCGCTTCTTGCACTTCTTGCAGGACCGCTTTCAAAACTGCATCCTTACTATTTTTTAAGGGCACGAGGTCAATTTCTTCAAGTAAACTTTTCAGAATAACGGCGAGATATTTTTTTTCCTGCGCAGAACTTGTAAGTTGCTCTTCATTCGTAGTAAAATAACGAAGCGACTCTTCCCAGAAAAATATACTAAGCTCACCTGGTGTAACTATTTTATTATGCGCTTTTGATTGCGTTTTCGATTTCGTTTTTGATTTCGTTTTTGTTAATGCTGTTAATGCTGTTATTTCCCTTAAAAAAACGGGAAGCCTGGAAGAAAAAGCACTTCCTAAAACACGCGCCAACTCAGGTAATTGTTCCTCTCGAATCTGCATCGCAAGACGACGGAAAACATGTGGCTTATGTTGCAGCTGTTTTAAACCCGTGCGCAAAAGTCGGGGATTAATTTTAATTGCCTCGCTAAGAAGAAAATTTAATCCCGGCTTTTCTTTCCTGTCGCTTGACCACGGAAGAATGCCGAACTCAAGAAAATAAAACAATGCATCAAACAAAGATTGCGATTGACCTTTCAGGTTGGCTTGCACGGTGAGTATATCACCCTGCTTCGTTACCATGCGCACTTCGGCATTGCCTCCCGGTGTAGCACGCGCTTCATGCAAAAGCCGGCGAACAGCCTCTTCCACTTCCGACTTTATTTTATCCGGGAATGCGTATTCGAGTTCATTCACAGGAATAGCTCCGATGTCAATTTCTAATTTATCTATCGAAAGAAATTCATCTGCATCAACTAACCTGTCAAACACTTCACTCATCGAAGAGAGAACAAGACGCTTATATTCATTCGTAATTTTTGTCTGCAGGTCAAATGCAATATCCTGCGAACTTAACCCGATTTCAACGGTGAGCTTCTGAACGATATGTTGCTGGCTACTCACTTCATATTAGAATTACAGCAGGCAACCACTTTCGTGATCGCCTGCTGATTAAATCAAGATATATTATCTCGTATTGTTGATATTATTATTCTCCACTACCTGAAAAGACTGGGTTTGACCTTTAATCGTGGAAGGACAGCGGCCTGTTACAGAAATAATAACTGTAGATCTTCCGGAACGAAGCTTGATGTTATTGCCTGAATCATATAATTCAAATACATATGGGAAGGTATCCATACCCAGGAAATTGGTTGGCGGATTGTAAAGGAAATACTGGTATTCGCCTTCACCGATAATTTGAACTGTTCCACCTTTTGCTGTGGTTATTGATGTAACAGCGCGTTCAAACTGGTTTACAGATCCATCCTGGCTTGCACCATTTACAATAAATTTCAGCTTGAAGAATGGATTGCGGATGCCAGTTGTATTATAAATAACATTCTGTCTTACATCGATTGTTAATTGCGCAGGGGTCGGGCAGCCATAAGTGCTTGAAACAACATCTTTAGCAAATGCATAATCGCCCGGATTGTATTCATAGAAGGCCGGCATAGCGATTGTTGGCAAGCCAAGCTCGATGTCTGTTGGTGGTTTGATATCTTCGCAATCACAATCACAGCTTGAAAGATATGGAAGAGAGAAATCTGCTATGATATCGTTTTCACCAATTGCAATGCGTTGGATCGGGAGAAGGGAAACACCTGCTACAGCTCCGAGCGTTTGTGAAACCGGACGCGATACTTGTTCAGCATACAGGTCACAAAGTTTTCCTTCGATCGCTGAAAGCTCATATTTCATCGCCTGGTTTTTTCCGCGCACCGCACGCAGCTCTGCTTTTCTTACTTCCAGCTTTTTAATGACCTGGAGATTTGCAGCAATTGCAGTTTTTGTTTTTACAGAGAAGTTCAGCGGTTTGCCGGGATAAACAAGAACGAATGTTCCACCGGGAATTACACCTGCATTGTGAATGATGCCGGGATGCTTTTTAATAAAGTTCGAAAACAAGCCCGGATCATTTTTCTGTAAGTACATGACGCGGTAGTTCATTCCATAATAAACCGCCTCCAGCTTCCTGAATTTACAATCGGTTACAAATTCATTTATAAAATAGAACTGCTCCGATAACCATTGGTTAAATACAAAATACAATTCAGCCGGAAATTGCTTATTCGTGCTGTGTGTGACCTGGTCTGCAAATTCATTCAGCAATGCTTTCACAATATTCGCCAATGCTACAGCATCCATGTATGATCCGATAAAGCTTTCTTCAATATCATCGTTATCGGCACCGTATTCAAACTGATCGAGCTGTGTGGGCAATAAACTTTCAAGCACTACCAGTCTATTCATCAGCTGTGTGAGGTACGAGCTGTATTCCGACCTGATTGCAGTAATTGTTCGCGGTGCATATTGTACCGGTGAAACAGGACGCGGAACAGGTTGCCCTGGCAATTCAAAATAAGCGGGCATTAATGAAGACGAAGAATTTCCTTTTCCTGTTGGCGTTTGTGCGTTTGCGCCAAGGCTTTCAATAAACTGCGGAAGACCTTTGACACTATAAGTTGTTACCGGCGGTCTTGGTGGAATAGTTGGCCGGGAGCTTGTTACTTTTTCGAAAAAATGACTGAAGAAACGATCAAAGAAACAACGTTGCTCATTACTATAGGCAACATACTGTGAACGCAGATCATTAAAATCGCAGCGGGTAAGAATTTCTTCAGGCGTAGCAGTTCCCTGCAGACGAACAGCAACAACATTGAATGGCAAATCAAATTTTGCTTTTTGTGCGTTAAGATCATCAACCACACCCGTAACAGGCGAAATTGTTTTATGATTTTTACGAAGATGTCCTTCGATGCGGAAAAAATTAAACGGATCGAGATCGTAAAAATTTGGCGTTTGAACAGGGTCAATTGCCTGTGTCTGGTTGCTTGCCTGGTTGCCGTATGCGATAACAGGATATTGATTATTGTTATCCTTGTTACGAAGCACATTATCATAATTCCACACACGCTCAAGCTTGCCCAGCTGTGGATCTACAGCGTCGATATCATAATAATAAGGAATCGAACGTTGCGAAAGCTTACCGAATTTTTCAAAGCTTGGTGTGATCAAGGTGACCGGAGCCGCCGCCATATTCGGGTTGTGTACTAATGCAATTCTGAATGTACGAACCATCAGCACCATTCGTTTATGATAAGCAATGGCAGTGTCTTTTGCGGAACTTTGCTCAGGCGTTAAAGGAATTCCGGTAAAATCTGTGCGGTATTGCGATGGACGATCCGGATCAATTGGCGTTGCTTCACCGAGGATCAAATGCATCGGGAAAAGATTCATGTTAAAGCAACAATCCGACATCAGCTTAAATGCAGCATCACGGAACTCGTTGTATGCGAGTAAAAGATCACGAACAAAATCATAGAAATACTGGATACCGAAATAGCTTGGACCATTAGCCGGACTATTTACGCCATCCATAATTTCATTCCAGATAGCAAAGTTCGGAATCTGTGTAGTCAGGAATGGATTTACATTTCCATAGGTATCCCTCAGGATCGGTTCGAAAACAACATAAGTTTGACGAAGCACATTCAACAGATCATTCGGATCAGCAAGATTTCTGCGGTAAACACTTGCAGTTGCATTTTTAAAATTCTGCTGGAAAGCAAAATAATCTTTGCTGTTATTTGCCAATGGATCGAAGAGCGGACGTTGCGAGCGCAGATCACGCAACTCGAATTTGCCAGGGTAAGTAAGATCATATGATCCTGTATTTGCAATTACAATTTGCAGATCATCAATCGAGATCAGGAGCTTGCGGAGTGTATAGGTTCGCTCCTTGCCCATATCGTCGCAGCTTTTTCCAAGACAAGATTGATTATCAATATCAACTTTCTCGAGGTAAAGCAACACAACTTTCCTGCTTCCTGCAGGCGGACCATTTACAAAAACCGGGTCGAGCGGTGCAATGGTTTCGCTGGGCAGAGCCACATAATCCGCGCGAAGCAATTCCCAAATCGGAACCTGCACGGTGGTGAGCGGATTAATAAAAGGCGAATACGGCGTCTCTGTTGTCGGAAGCGTGTAGGCACGGTATTGTGTAAACTCACAAGCGCCACTTTCGATGAGGTAGCCTTCTGTGGTTATACCCGTTCCTTCGGTGATCGTGACTTTATTTGTCACGATATCGTAATTCGGATTAAATCCGCAAACGATTCCTATTCCGATAAGCTTGACTCTTGTAAGCCGCGATTGCTGATCGAGATATGAGGATAGCTCATTAAGCTGAGAACTGGTAAGAACCTGGTTGTTCTCGAAGTAGGGGTAAAAATTTTGGATATTGCTCATGTTGTATGCTTAATTTTTTAGAGAGTGCCTAATACTGTGTTATTAAGAATGATCGCATTTTCTTCGCCGGAATCTACTTCGCAATCGTGCAGTGTTCCTTCCGGATAAACACTTCGAAGTCGGGTTACAATGTCAATGACCGCATTAAGGTCTTTTGATAATTCAACTTTGTCCTTGATCAATTTTGCATTTTCTACCAACCACTTTTTATACTTCAATTCAAATTCGCCCATCTGCTTGCAGTCAATCCAGCAAATATTCAGCACCAGGTGTGCAGGACACTCAAGCCGTAACATGCGATCGAAAAACTTTCTGAAATCACGGTCGACAAATCGTCCCTGCCACGACGGAAGCACAACTGACACGATATAGGAATAGGGATCTTCAAAACGGCAGAAGCCACATTCATTATCAATATCAACCGGAAGAAAATCATCCTTGATAATTGCCACACGTGTATCGAATGCCATCTGGTATGTTGGCCCACCTCCTGTTATGCTTCCTACGTGAAATCTTCCATCGTTTATCCCGTTTTCGGATCCGGTAATAATCACATCACCATTCAGTGGCGCTGCAAAAAACACATCGTTGTACCTTACTCCGTCGATTGGAATTGTAGTTAGTACCGGGAATGTTTTTGAATACTGCAGATCGCCGTCAACTGTTCCGTTCGGAATAGATTCGTAAATAGTGATCTCGGTATTTCCCCCCGTGAAAGCTGCTGATCGAATCGTGTATGTATTATTATTAAAAGATGAATTAACAATACGCATGCTTTGAAGGGCTACAACATCTCCGGCGAAATTGCCGGCGAAAATAAATTTCTTTGCACCCTGGATAATTCCTATAAGCGGGAATTGTTTAATGAAATTGATGGAGCCCTGGATGGTTAATACCTGCAATCCATTACCATTTATAGTTGAAATGGTAGTTGCAGGTCCAAGCATATTATATTTCGGACGAAGCAATACGTGTTCAATAACATGCATTCCTTCGTGACTGAAAAACTTTGCTTTCACCCATGCTGCAAGTTCACGCGCTGCAACTTCATCGGCACCTGGTGTGATATAAAAATCATTGTTTCCGTTCTGGTTATCCACTGCGGTGATCGGTAACAGCTTTGTGTAATTCATTATCACACCGACCGGATTCGTGGTAGGAATTTTCTCTTTTACATAAACAAACGAATCGTTTAACCCGGATGGAACTACTTTTACAACTGTATATTCTTCTGGTGTTGGCCAGAGCATAATGATCGTTTCACCGGGGAAAACAATCCTGTAAAGACTTTTATCAACTACGAAATAATTCTCTGCTGTATTTGCATCAAGCACCGCAGGAATCAATGATGGATAGGTGGAATCAATTTCAATTTTGATAAAACCATCTGCCAGCCCGGAAGGAATCGGAAATGTTGGTGAAGTAGCATCTACAGAAACTTTTAACCGTCTTGCATTCGTCAGGTCAACCGTAACACTTGCAATATAATTTCCGTCATTACCAGTTGAATCTACAATGACAAATTCATTGGCAGGTGTTGGCGATCCCATAACGGCAACCATAATATCCTGGATATGCTGGTTGAAATCTTCTTCAAAGCTTGTTCCCAATAAATCACCGCAACGATCGACAACAGTAAAAACTTCCATAGTCGGATCAGTCGGATCGAAACCAAAACGATAGTTGGCAAAATCAGAAGCGGCACGCAGCATATCCATTAATAAGCGCTCTTTCTTTTCATCCGCCTGCACAGCTGTCGATGGTGGTGGGAATGCGAGTGCTTCTACTTGACCTGTCAAAAATGTTTTTGGAAAATCAGGATCACCATCGGTAATTGTAAATGGCCAGATGAATCCTTCAGGACAAGGCGGATTCGCAGGGATCGTTGTATATGTATTTGGCGTCTGAACATATTTGTCCATGAAACATTCCAGGTTGTAGCGGTTTGATTCAGGATTGTCATAATATTCATTTTCGATCAGCTGTAGCGCATCTGCAATGTCTTGCTGCAGTACAGTTAAATCAGCAGGCGTAGGATAATCTTGCGCATTGATTCCAACAAGCATTCCATCACACACCACTTCAAAACGGAAAGGCGCTGTACCGAACAATGGATCGGTGCTCACAAAGTTATTTGAATCGTAGATCACAAAACTTTCAGGAGACAATCCAACAGTGATCAACGTTTCCATTGCTTCCTTCGCTTCATCAATTCCTGGATAACCTGTTGCTTGTGCCCCCG
>JBKJMR010000311.1:0-5948 GCA_046596275.1 Bacteroidia bacterium
TACTTTCTGGACGCATGAATTGCCGCGGCTCATGGCGAAACATCGTGTAAATCTGCTGATCGTATTTGTGCTCTTTTCTGTTTCAGTTTGGATCGGCGCAATTTCTGCGAAGCATGACGAAGGTTTTGTCCGGATTATTCTCGGCGATATGTACGTGGATCAAACGCTCGACCGCATGCGCGATGGTGATCCGCTTGGCGTTTACAAAGATGAAAACCAGTTTGTGATGTTTTTGCGCATCGCATTAAATAACTCGCGGGTTGCATTGTTCTGTATTGTTCTCGGCGTGTTAGGATGGATCGGCGTGGCATATATGCAATTCTCCAACGGCGTAATGCTCGGCGCTTTCTTTTATTTTTTAGTCTCGCACGGATTTGCCCGCGAAGCAACACTCACCGTCTGGATTCACGGGACGATAGAAATATGGTGCATCATCGTTGCAGGAGCAGCCGGGATGGCATTGGGAAATGGACTTTATTTTCCGGGCGCATGGCCAAGGGGAATTTCATTCATGCGTGGCGCACGGGAAGCATTGAAGATCGGCATCGGGTTAGTTCCTTTCTTTTTCCTCGCCGCTTTTTTCGAAGGGTTTCTCACACGTTATACGCAGATGAATGATTACATGCGCATGGCAATTATTTTTCTCTCGCTCATTTTTGTGATCTGGTATTTTGTCATCTGGCCTTTCTTCGCGGATGAAAATTATAAAGACAAAAAACAAAAAGGATTATTTTTTCTCAACCCGAAATTATTTTTTCTTACCAACCTGCTTCGAAAAATTCCGATCTCCCCGAAAGCAGTCTTCCTGGTATTCGTTGGCGCATTGCTGATATTCCTTCCGATCCTTTCAATGGTGATGAATTTTATTACAGAAACAAAAGCTGATTATATTGGAATTATCTTCTTTGTAATTTGTATCGGACTTGGCGTGCTCTGTTTTATTTTTGCTTATACAGGACGCGGGAAAGTGGAGGAAGAAGATTTAGTTATTACCCGGAAAAATTCTGCGAAAGCAGACGATTATGAACGAAGCGCAAGCACCACTAAGATTTGAGCGTGTGAGAAGCTTCGGGCGGATCTTCGGGGATACCCGCAGGTTCATCCGTGAGAATTTCAGCGTTTTCTTCCGTACGATATTATTTCTTGTCGGGCCCGTGGCGTTGATCACTTGTTCGATAAATATTTTTATCCAGGTGCACATGCTTGATGCTGAAGACACACCAGGATTTAATCGCCTGGGTTCTTACATTGCAGCTTCGCAGATTTATTCTCAGCTGCGTTGGGTAATCAATGGACTTGTTGTTGCAGTTGTTGTAAGTCATTTTGTGAAAGTGTATCGCGAAAAAGGACAAGGGAAATTTGATGTAAGTGATGTAACGCATTCCATTTTCAAAGATTTTTTCGGAAACCTCTTTGCATTTATAATGGTGTTTCTTTCCGTGGCCGTGATTTCCGTCGTGCTCGGTTTTATTATTTTCGGATTGGCAGGAGTTTTTTTTGGAGCTGCAATCGTCATGACCTTTGGAGGTGGACTGGCTTATTTTCTTATTCGTTTTCCTTTTTGGTATTTTGTGTTTTCCATTTTTATCGCGCGTACTGCAAATAAGAATGCAAATGTTTTGACGCAACAGGAAAAGCTGCGAAAGTACTTTCAGGCAACTGGTGGACTACCTGGCTTGTTTTTTTTTGTCATGTGGCTCGTCTTGTATATTGTTGGAACCGCAGTTTCTATGCCGGCAACACTTATCGCCATGTTCACACGACTTTCATCGATACAGCTGAATGAGGATTCTGAGAATATGAAATTGCTGATGACCGTCGTACTTTCACTCGGCGAATTCGCGAAAACAATAATAAACAGCGTAATGTGTTTAGCCGTTGCGCTGCATTTTTACAGCCTGAAAGAACGAATAGACGGCGAAGGCACGAAAAAAATTGTCGAGACGATCGGCAGCAAAATAGATGATGACGAGGCAGATTATACCTGGTAAGCACATGCGTTGCTTTTTGCTCTCCGTGGTAATTATATTCCTCGGAAGCATACTGCTGCACGCAAATCCGGAAGAGCGGGAGAAATTGAAGTATGATACATCGTCGATTGTAAAACGTGAAGTATCAATTGAAAAGCAAAAACAATACAGCGAAAGCGAAGAGTGGAAATATGAAGATGAAAAATCTTCCGCAACAAAATCAGAGCCGACGGTTTTCGATCGGTTGTGGAATGGTTTCTGGGAAAAAATTTTCGAAAGCTTTGAAGGCAATGGTTCCGGATTTAATCTGTGGACAATTTTATGGATAATAATTTTTGTAGGACTTGTAGTGCTGGTGATCATGAAAATGACAAATTCGGGAGTCAGCACATTGTTTTCCGGTAAAGCACGCAAATCCGAAAACACAGATGCAACACTGGAAGACGTCGATATTCACGCAATCAATTATGAAAGACAAATTGCGGATGCATTAGCTAAAAACGATTACCGTCTTGCAGTGCGCCTTTGGTTCCTGCGGACATTAAAATCATTGTCAGATAAAGAATTGGTGCAATGGACAATCGATAAGACAAACAGCGATTATTTTTATGAATTAGGCGGAACTGCTTATCAGAAGGAATTCGGTGAAATAAGCAATGTGTATGATTACATCTGGTACGGCGAATTTCCGGTTGATCAGCAATCTTATTCAACAACAGAAGAAAAATTCCGCGAACTGTTCGGAAAAATTAGGCCTAAGAAATAATTGTAAGCTCAAAGTAAAAGCGAATAATAAGTAAGTGTAAATGAAGAAGAACTGGCCATATTATATTGTTTTGCTACTGGTCGTGGCCTTCCTTTACCGTGTCTCAAAAAACGCGTCGAAGAAACAAATTGACTGGCGTGAAAATTATACAGCCGATTCAAAGCTTCCTTTCGGTTGTTTCGTCGTGCGCGATTATCTTGATGAGCTGATGACCGCAGGAGTTAAGAATGTTGATCAAACTCCTTACGTTCAATTAGTAGATTCTGCATTCAGCAACCGTAATTATATTTTCATCAGCAGTGACATTCAGCCCAGCGCACTCGATGTTGTGCAGCTTTGCCGTTTTGCAGGTAATGGAAACACCGTTTTGATTTCCGCCCGCGAATTCGGATTTCTGCAAGACACGCTTCATTTTTTAGTCGGCGATCCATTGCTTTTCGATATCCAGAATGATTCGATAAATACATTCGGAAGCGCAGTAAGCAGCGGATCTGTCAATGCCGAAGCAAATCTTGTCAACCCGAATTTACATCTTGATAAAAATGCCGTCTTTGATAAAACAACATACACCAATGTTTTTATCAAAGTGGATACTGCAAAAACAACCATTCTCGGATTCAACGGTGAAGGCCGCGCTAATTTTATAAAAGTTGCGTTTGGTCGCGGCGAATTCCTGGTGCATACTTTTCCTGATGCTTTCGGAAATTATTATGCTGCTAAAAAGCCAACGCAGCGTTATCTTTTAGGCGTGCTTTCTTACCTGCGCGATCGCCCCACTTTTTTTGATGAGCATTTCAAATCCGGTAAATTTTCTAATGCTGATTCAAGAAGATATCTTTTATCTGAACCTGCTTTGAAGCTCGGTTATCTAATTGTTATTATCACAGGATTTATTGCATTGTTCTTTGGTGGAAAACGTCGCCAGCGCCCTGTGCCGGTTGTAGCCACGCCAGGAAACTCTACATTGGAATTTGTTGAACAGGTTGGTGTGCTTTATTATAACCAGGGAAATCATTTCGATATTATAAAAAAGAAGATCAACTATTTCCTCGAGTCAATTCGCACACGATTTTATGCACAGACAACCGTATTCGATGATAAGTTTTTAGAACGAATGGAAAATTTATCCGGAGTTCCCAAAGAGCAGGTGCATCATCTTTTTGCAACAATAGATTATCTGCGTAATGTACAGGAAGCAGGAGAACAGGATTTGAAAAAGCTGGAGAAATTGATCTGGGATTTTAACCAACGGAGTAAACGATAAAAAAATCCAAAGATTCGAAATTTGAAAATTGCAATAGAAATAGAAATAAGAAATAGAAATAAAGAAAAACGACACACCCTACATATCTACTATTATGGAAGAACCAATTTACACTAATCGCATCGACCTTTCTGATCTGCAGCAAGCGGTTGCAAATGTGCGCGCGGAGATCGGAAAAATAATTGTCGGACAGGATCGCGTAGTTGATTTGCTGATCGCCGCTTTGCTTTCCGATGGTCACGTTCTTATCGAGGGTGTTCCCGGAGTTGCAAAAACACTTACAGCAAAATTATTGGCGCGCACTGTGTCAGTAAATTTTTCGCGCATCCAGTTCACGCCCGATCTTATGCCTTCGGATGTAGTCGGTACAAGCGTGTATAGCTTAAAATCAAATGAATTCGAATTCCGTGCTGGTCCGATCTTTTCAAACATCATTCTCATTGATGAGATCAACCGTGCGCCGGCAAAAACACAATCTGCGTTGTTCGAATCCATGGAAGAGCGCCAGGTAACGGTGGATGGAAAAACGTACAAGCTTGATGTTCCATTCATGGTCATCGGCACGCAGAATCCTGTTGAGCAGGAAGGAACATATCGTTTGCCGGAAGCGCAGCTCGATCGTTTTCTTTTCAAGATCGATGTTGATTATCCGACATTGACAGACGAAACAAAAATTCTTTCCGATTGGCATTCCAGGAAAAATTCGCTTGATATTGATAGTGTGAAACCTGTGATCACCACTGAACAATTAAAAGGTTATCGCGAAAAAGTGTACAGCCTGCACGTAGAGCCGAATCTTTTAGGTTACATCGCGCAGATCGTTGGGCAAACACGAAACAATGCTGCGCTGTATCTCGGAGCTTCACCACGTGCGTCACTTGCAATTTTAACTTCATCCAAAGCGCTTGCAGCAATGCGCGGAAGAGATTTCGTAACGCCGGATGATATTCGTGAAGTTGCACCGTCTGTTTTGCAGCATCGTGTAATGCTTACTCCGGAAAAAGAAATGGAAGGACTTTCTGCAAAAGATGTCGTCCGCCAGATTATTCAACAAGTAGAAATTCCGCGCTAAGGTGACTGAACCGCAAACAACGCAAAATGTAAAACCGAAGAAAGTATTTTTTCTTTTCCGGTTTATCCGCTCGTTTTATTTTACGGGACGGTTTTTCCTGCTTTGCGGTTTGCTCGCGTTGTTTTGCCTTGTAGCTTATTTTTTCCCTTCGCTTTATTACATCGCATGGGTTGCAACACTCGTTCTTCCCTGCATCATTCTCGTGGATTTAATTTTATTGTACTGCAGGCCCGATGGAATTTTTGCCCGTCGCGATATGATGGAAAAATTATCCAACGGTGATTTAAATGATGTTCGCATTCATCTTGAGAACAAATATCCTTTCCCTGCCATCCTTACAATTGTAGATGAATTGCCTGTACAATTCCAGGCACGCGATCTCAGCTACAAAGCAACACTTGCTCCATTCAAATCAAAGCTGCTGACGTATAAAGTTCGTCCTGTAAAACGAGGAGAATATGTTTTCGGAGCATTAAATGTTTTTGCAAAAACCATTTTAGGATTATTGCAACGCCGCTACAAATTTGAAAACGAACAAATGGTTCCGGTGTATCCGTCGTTTATTCAGATGCGTCGTTATGAATTGCTTGCGATCTCGAATCGATTGAATGAAGCAGGAATAAAAAAGATCCGCCGTATCGGGCAGAACCGTGAATTCGATACGATCAAAGATTATGTTGCCGGCGATGATCCGCGTACGGTGAACTGGAAAGCAACTGCACGCAGAAATCGCTTAATGGTAAATACGTACCAGGACGAAAAATCGCAGCAGGTTTATGCGCTCATAGATATTGGCCGCGTAATGAAAATGCCTTTCGAAGGATTGACGTTGTTGGATTATGCGATCAATGCAAGCCTGGTGATTTCAAATATTGC
>JBKJMR010000449.1:0-4546 GCA_046596275.1 Bacteroidia bacterium
AATTGTGGTGGACATTTCAGTTTTCCGGTGATGGACAAAAAATAATTTGGGAACGTAACAACTCTAAACTCACGGGGAACGATCATAATACTATATATCAGGAAGATTTCATTTACGTTTCCAAAGCAGACGGAACAGAGCAACAGAAAATAGACATTCAATAGATGAACGCGCTACGACAGAAATATTGTTTTGTTTTCAATTGTTTCTTTGCAACAATTTCTTTGCATGCGCAAACCAAATGGCACAGCGGATTTTCTCTTGAAGCCGGGGCAGGGTATAACACCTTTGAGATAGTTAGCAAAATTTATTATTTCAATACTACTACGACGTTTCGCCGAACTGCTTTTGCGGTGCAACCCACAATACGATTATCGTACAGGTTTTCACTTTCTAAAAAAGATTCGACCAAATTCCTGCTTGCTCCTTTCGTCGGTTATTATATTTTCGGCGGCAAATCAAGTACAGAAGTCAATGGCTATAAAGACGTGTATAAATTCAGCTCTATTGAAGCCGGGATCATACCTTCGATGCAAGTGTATAAACAGTTTTATGCTGGCGGAGGTATAAAAGGACAATATGTATTTTCAGCCAAGCAGAAATACTACGGCGTCCTAAACCAACCCGATTCAGAACCTCGCACATGGAAAACAAAGGATGTGTCTGAGTTGTATTATTCATTCGCCTGCAATGCAGGGTGGCAATTGAAATACCGCATTGATAAATTTACTATCGCGGCCGAAGGATGGTATGGATTATCGGATTTATTTGCACTACAAATTGATCTTGTTGACGTGCGGGCGATGGAAAATAATTATCGGATATTGATCGGATATAATTTTTGATCCCCTTAGAAGCTGTCTGAAAACGGATCAACATTATTCTTATGGCAGATAATTTTCCTGTGATTTAATGACAGAACTCAATTCAATCATTTCGAATGCAGCACGTTTTTAGCACATAAAAAGCGCCGCATCAGCTGACACGGCGCTTTTTAAAATTCAAACCTAACTTTACTTTTTCATAATGCGGATGCTCCTTGTTTGATCCTGTTCGGATACGTGTAAAATATAAACTCCGCTTTCATATTGCGATAGATCAATTGCAACTATTTTGCCATTCTGATTTGAAAGACTGAAAAGCACACGCCCCTGTACATCTGTTACGCTGATGACAGCTTGTTCGAGTGATGTTGTGGATGAAAGTGTAAATGTATTTTCTGATGGATTCGGAAACACAGAAAAGTCATTTGAAAAGCTCATAGCATCCGTGCCAACAGAAACAACCAGCACGCAGGAAGAAGTATCACTGCAGCTTCCATCTGTTACAATAACAGCATAACTTCCGTTTGATGTTGCTAAAAACGTTTGCGAAGTTGCACCTTGTACAGGATTATTATTGCTACAATTGATCCATTGATACTGTAAACCGGAAGCATTGGCCGTCAGCGTTGCGCCATTAAGCGAAGTGCTCGTGTCCACATTGATTACAGTTAAGCTCACTGAAATAATACTGTCGCAACCCGATGCATTCGGAATTGTATCGGTAAAATTTCCTGAAGCAGTGTAGCTATTTCCTGCAGGAGAAAGATACGATCCGCAGGCAACAGGACTGATTGATGAAGCGCTTGAATTATTTACAATAAGGTTAACTGAAATAATACTGTCGCAGCCTGATGCATTCGGAATTGTATCTGTAAAGATTGCTGAGCTGGTATAATTATTTCCGGCAGGTGATAAATACGATCCGCAGGCAACAGGATTAATTGATGAAGCGCTTGGATTATTTACAATAAGATTAATTGAAATAATACTGTCGCATCCTGTTGCATTCGCAATTGTATCCGTAAAGTTTGCCGAGCTTGAATAATTATTTCCTGAAGGCGAAGTGTATGATCCGCAAACAACAGGATTAAGTGTGGATGTGCTTGCGTTATTGACAGTAAGACTGATTGAAATTATACTGTCGCAACCGGCAGCATTTGGAATTACATCCGTAAAATTTCCGGAGCTTGAATGCTGTGTTCCGCTCGGCGCAGTGTACACACCGCAGCTGGTTACTGATAGCGATGAGGTGCTGTTAAAACAAAAATTCTCGCCAGTCAATACAAGATTATCAACAAGCCAGGTATCAGTTGATGAGCTTGAACGGCCAATAATCCGGATTGCGATTTGCGAAACATTTCCGGGAAAAACAATTTCGCATGTGCTGTAACCAAGTGTTGTTTGCGGTCCTGTAGTTACTGGCTGAAACAATGCTTCAGCTTGCGGTTGATAAAACACTTTCGCGACACCTGTTGCGCTGTACGGCCAATAGCTATTATCGGCTGTCGCACCACGAATGCGAAGACGGTTGTAATAATTTACACCACCGTCTGTGCTTACAGCCGTTAGCACGTAATCAAGATTATCAGGGCCACCGCCGGTACTTATCAGGTTCATTGCAGCGAGGTTAAACCGTACACGTACACTGTCGTATCCTGCGGGAATCACTATGTTATCAAAATTAAGCTGCAGGCCTCCGCTGTTTGTGGTGGTTTCCCATGCGCGTGAGCCGCCTATACCGAGTGGACTATTTGCAGGCGCCGCATTTGCATTAGAATAACCACTGTTATAAATTACAGGGCCTGTGAAGGTCCATGTTGGTGATGCAGGAGTAATTTCAAAATCCTGGAAGGCTAGCGTATCAATGCTGACTTGTGCGTGAGCGAAAACGGTGATGCAAAATAAAAACAGGGTAGCGGTTTTTTTCATCAGGTAGATTGTTAGGGATAGAAGAGGGAGATTGAGGATGAAGATAGAAAAATTTCAACTACCTGTGTGAATGCCATAAACCGTAGGCATTCATAGCATTAACTCGCGTTAAATTGTAACCGCGATTACTATTTTAACAGGCATTCAACAGAAAATTTTTACAGGAAGCTTAGAGCCTGTTTAAATTTTATCTGTAACTACAATTATGCTCCCGGTGGCAGGAACCTTTGTCGGAAGCATTTTCACAAGAGATAATACGCTATTAGTCGAAAAACATCTCTGTATAAAATAAAAAATAGTCAATCTCCAGCCGAACAATTATCTTCGTAGCTCATCCCCCGCTGAAAAGCAGGGATTTATTCGCCGAAGTGTATTAAGGGGTTAGTACACTTCGGTTTTTTTTTATGTTTGAGCCGGAATGGAAATTTATTGGGGTGCGAGGTTTAATCCCATCCAGTAATTTGCAATTTCGGAAACGGCAGACATATATTTATCAAATTCCAATGGCTTCTCAATAAAACTATTTGCACCGAGCTTATAAGCCTCAGCAATATCGCGTGCTTCTTTTGAAGAAGTGAGAATAACTACCGGGATCATTTTGGTCCGGTCATCTGCGCGAATTTTACGCAATACTTCCAGTCCGTTTACTTTCGGCATTTTCAGATCCAGCAAAATCAGCTTAGGCAGGTTTACTTTAAATTCACCTGCAAACTCACCTTCGGCAAAAATAAAACTGATTGCTTCGGCCCCGTCTTTGACATGATAGACACGTTCGATAAGGTTCTTCTTTTTTAAAGCTCTTGAAGTGAGCTCTGCGTCGCTGGGATTATCTTCCACCAGCAAAATTTCCACTTCAAAAAACTTCATAAGGGTCTTATACAGGATTTTTATTATTTACCGCAAGTGAAATAAAATGTTGCGCCTTCGCCAGGTTTTCCTTCGGCCCAAATTTTTCCACCATGTTTTGTAATGATACGATGGACAATCGCAAGACCTATCCCGGTTCCTTCGAAATCTTCCGCAGAATGTAACCGCTGGAAAACCCCGAAGAGCTTATCGTAATAGCTCATATCAAATCCCACGCCATTATCTTTTACGTAATATACACAACCTTCTTTTCCATCTGTGAAATGCCCCACTTCGATAACCGGCTTTTCTCTTTTAGAAGAATACTTAATTGCGTTTGTGATCAGGTTACACCACACCTGGTGCATCAGTGTTTCTTCAGTTTTTACTTCTTCAAGCTCGTCAATAATTATTTCTGCATTATGTTTTATTGTTTTTTCAATATCGACAATAACATTTGCAACCAGCTCATTCATATCAACAGGCCTTTTCTCCAGCTCTTTTCTTCCGAGCCTGGAAAACGCAAGAAGATCATCAATCAGCTTTCCCATCTTCATACCGTTCGCTCCGATGATGCCAAGAATTCTTTTTCCTTCTTCATCAAGCTTATCCTCGTAACCTTCTTTGAGCAAACGCGCGAACCCGCTGATGGCACGTAATGGCGCACGCAAATCGTGTGAAACTGAATACGAGAATGACTCCAGCTCCTGGTTGATGCGGATAAGCTCTTCTGCATGTTGGGCCATCTGATCATTTATCTTTCTCAAATGTTCGCCTTGAATGCGCAGCTCACGTGTCTTATTGTAAAGATCAACGAAGACCGCAACTTTAGCCTGCAGGATCTGAACTGAAAACGGCTTTAGAATATAATCTACTGCACCTGCCTGGTAACCTTTGAAAATATTATCAGGCGCATTATTATTTGCAGTAAGGAAAATGATCGGAAC
>JBKJMR010000470.1:0-9039 GCA_046596275.1 Bacteroidia bacterium
GTTGGATGGAATTCCGCCGATAACAGGCAATGAATCAGGACTTGGATTTAAAAAAGCTACGCTGGAAAGAAAATTAAAAGGAAGGGCGGTTGGTGCTTCAAAGCGATATAACTGCTGTGCAAATGGAGTGAGCGATGAAAAATCCCAATAGTAATTCGGACCTGTAAGTGTATGATCAACAGAACCAACACCGGCTGCAAAACTTACATGCAGACTATCGCCCTGTGAAGGCATGTCGTTTTGGTTAATCGTAATTTGTGCGATTGCAGGGAGACAACCAAGGCAAAGGGCCAGGCTGAGTAAGGGTGTTTTCATAATGTGAAAGTAGGGAAAAGGAAGGAACCATGTACGAATTATGAGGTACGAGGTACGATTTAAAAGAAATAATCCGGAATTTACTGTGTATTGTCCAACAAAAGGTCAAACAAACTCTTTCGTTTTGCAGAAGAAAAGTGAACAAATTCTTTCATCAACAAAAACCGGCAATTATTAACAAGTGCGGCGGTTCTCAGCGTTCGATTCGTAATTTTAAAGACTGATTTCAGCTGATTTTCTCCCTTGATCTTCAATCATCTTTATAATTCCATTCCCCGTGCAATTTAATCACCTCCACGTTCACACCCAATTTTCACTTCTCGACGGCGCCGCTAGCATTTCCGGGCTTTATAAAAAAGCGGTCAAGGATAATATGCGCGGCATTGCCATCACCGATCACGGCAATATGTTCGGCGCGTTTAAATTTGTTGCTGAAGCACAGAAATATAATACGCCCGAAAATCCGAATACGATCAAGCCGATTGTCGGCTGCGAATTTTATCTTGTTGAAGACCGTCATAAAAGAGCATTTACACGCGACGAAAAAGATATTCGTTATCACCAGCTTTTCCTTGCTAAAAATGCGGAAGGTTATGCGAATCTTGTGAAGCTATGTTCGCTTGGATACACGGAAGGGATGTATGGCAAATATCCGCGTATCGATAAAGAGCTTGTGCTGAAATATCACAAAGGATTAATTGCAACGACCTGTTGTCTCGGCGCTGAAGTTCCTAAAATGATCGTGCGTAAGGGAGAAGCGGAAGCAGAAAAAACATTCAAATGGTGGCTCGATCTTTTTGGTGAAGATTATTATATCGAATTGCAGCGTCACAGCATTCCTGAACAGGATCTTGTAAATGAAGTATTGCTGCGATGGGCGGTGAAATACAATGTAAAAACAATTGCTTCCAACGATTCGCATTATATCAACGTGGAAGATTCTAATGCGCACGACATTCTTCTTTGCATCAATACCGGCGAAAAACAAAGTACGCCAACGATGAAAGAAATGACGGACGATGATATGTCGTCGAAAGGAAAACGTTTTGCTTTCTGGAATGATCAGTTCTATTTTAAGACAACCGAGGAGATGAGCAATCTTTTCGCTGACGTTCCTGAAGCAATTGATAATACGAATGAGATCGTTGACAAAGTAGAAACGCTGAAGCTCAAGCGCGATATTCTTCTTCCTAATTATAAAATTCCGGAAGGATTTTTAGACCAGGATGAATACCTGAAACACCTGACATGGAAAGGTGCGTCGGAACGCTATTCGGAAATGACCGGTGAAATTGAAGAGCGGATCAACTTCGAATTGTTCACGATCAAGACGATGGGATTCAGCGGATACTTTTTGATCACGCAGGATTTTATCAATCATGGAAAAGATATCGGTGTTCTCATTGGTCCCGGTCGTGGTTCTGCTGCAGGTTCCGTGGTTGCGTATTGCACCGGAATCACAAACATCGATCCGATCAAATACAATTTACTCTTTGAGCGTTTCTTAAATCCCGATCGTAAGTCGATGCCCGATATCGATACGGATTTTGATGATGAAGGACGCCAGCGTGTGATCGATTATGTGGTTGAGAAATACGGTAAGAACCAGGTTGCACAAATCGTCACATATGGAACGATGGCCGCGAAAATGTCGATCAAAGATGTTGCGCGTGTGATGGATCTTCCACTCGACCAGTCGCTGATGCTTACGAAGCTTGTTCCTGATAAACCGGGAACGGAGCTTGGTCGTGTTTTGAATGCGCCATTGGAAGGAGCAAAATCACTAAAAGAAGTGGAAGGATTCGGCGGCGATGATCTTGAAAACATTAAAAAGCTCCGCGCGATCTACGCAGGAAAAGATCTTGCTGCAACTGTTTTGAAAGAAGCGCTTGTGCTCGAAGGTTCTGTGCGCGGCGTCGGTGTTCACGCTGCAGGAATTATTATTGCTCCGAGAGATCTGACGGATTTAATTCCTGTTGCAGTTTCAAAAGACTCCGCACTTTGGCTCACACAATACGACGGAAAAGTAATTGAAGATGCCGGCGTAATTAAAATGGATTTTCTCGGATTAAAAACGCTCACAATTATTCGTGATGCGTTGCGCATGATCAAAGAAAATCATGGCATTGCTATTGACATTGACACCATTCCGCTCGACGATCAGAAAACATTTGAATTGTACCAGCGCGGTGAAGCCAACGGAACTTTCCAGTTTGAATCCGTGGGCATGCAAAAATACCTTCGCGAATTAAAGCCGGATAAATTCGAAGATCTCATTGCAATGAACGCGTTGTATCGCCCGGGCCCGATTGAATATATTCCTGAATTTATTCTTCGCAAGCACGGAAGAAAATCCATCTCGTATGATCTTCCTGAGATGGAAGAATATTTGAAAGACACGTACGGAATTACTGTTTACCAGGAGCAAGTGATGTTGCTTTCTCAGAAGCTTGCCGGATTCACAAAAGGTGATGCTGATGTGCTTCGTAAAGCGATGGGAAAAAAAGACAAAGCCACGCTCGATAAAATGAAAAGCAAATTCATTGAAGGAACGAAGGCAAAAGGTTTTGACAGTAAAGTGTGCGAAAAGATCTGGACCGACTGGGAAGCGTTTGCGCAATATGCGTTTAACAAATCTCACTCTACTTGTTATGCATTTGTTGCGTATCAGACTGCTTATTTAAAATCACATTACCCTGGAGAATACATGGCGTCGGTGCTCACGCATAATCTTGGCAACATCGATAAGATCACTTTCTTCATGGAGGAAGCACGTCGTATGGGCGTTCCAGTTTTAGGTCCGGATGTGAATGAATCTGAAATTCATTTCTCTGTAAATAAAAGCGGGCAGATTCGTTTCGGCATGGGTGCGATCAAAGGTGTGGGTGAGAATGCCGCGCAGGCAATTATTTCTGAGCGAAAAGAAAATGGTCAGTACAAATCTGTTTTCGATTTGGTGCGCAGGGTAAATCTTCGTGCGGCTTCTAAAAAGACATTGGAGAATTTGGTTTTCGGTGGCGGAATGGATTCGTTCACAACTTTACATCGCGCGACTTTTTTCAAAAATGAAGGTGATGGCACTTCGACATTTCTTGAAAAAATTATCCGCTTCGGACAAGCGTACCAGGAAGGAAAAAATTCTTCGCAGGTTTCTTTATTTGATGCGATTGGTGATGATGGTGAAATGGAAATGCCGGAGCCGCCTATTCCATTCGTAGAAGAATGGGGAAGAATGGAAAAGCTGAAAGCAGAAAAAGATGCGATCGGAATTTATTTATCCGGTCACCCGCTCGATGATTATAAAGTGGAGATGACCAATTTCTGCAAACATAAGATCACCGAATTAAAAGATCTTCCGAAATGGAAAGGTCACGAGCTGACTGTCGGCGGAATGATCACAAGTGTGCAGCATAAAATGACGAAAACAGGAAAACCATTCGGCACATTTTTCCTTGAAGATTATAATGAATCGCACGAATTCGCATTGTTCGGAAATGATTATGTGGAATACAAAAAATACATTCTCACCGCAGGACTTTTTGTATTGATCAAAGGCACGGTGCAAGCGCGTTTCGGCCAGGAAGATAATTTAGAATTCAAAGTGAAAAGCATGGAATTGCTGAGTGAAATTCTTGAGAAACGTGTGAAGAGCTTTACGATTCAATTGCCGCTTACCGCAGTGAGTGATGATTTGATTTCACGGATTCAAACGATCGTTTCCAAATATCCCGGTGGCGCGAATGGTGCTCAATTAAAATTTACGGTGATGGATACTGCCGAGAATATGAAAATTGAATTGCCATCGAGAAAGATCAGGGTGAAGGCGGAGAATGAAATGTTTAATGAATTGGATGCGGTGGTGCCTGAGGCGAATTGGAAATTGAATTAGGCCCTCGCCCTCGATACATCTCGTCAGAATGTATCTCTCCTTTTCCATTGAGAATTTTCTCTGACGAGACACTCGGTCTGACAATTCAATGGTTGGGAGATTTTTTTTTTGCTTGCTCCCGATACATCTCGTCAGAAGGGAGATTTCCTTATGATAAAAACATTCACATGTACTTTTACCCTAAAGCAATCCTGAAATTTTATTCTGAGTTATCCAGGGAAGAATTGATTTCTAACATCAATTATGTTCAAAAAATGGATTCTTTAAAAAACATTTATTCTTCCAAAATAAAACCAGGAAATCGATTTGAAATTATCACGAATGAAAATGGATTTGAGCTATGGGAAAGATTGTTCGTTTTATTTAGTCCGGTAAAATTTTATAAAATTTCAACTGCGGTTTGGAAAAATTCAGGAGTTGGTACGGAACTATTGATCGAAGTCAAACTACTAAATCGAATTACAATTTTTAGATTCTTGTTTATTTTAGCAATTGCAATTGTCCCTGCCTGCTATATTTACCTGTTCGCGGGGTTTGCAGCAATTCTTTGGCCTTGCTTTCTTTATTTTGCGTCTATGACAAACTTTACATTCCAGGTATGGCAAATAGAGGATTTGGTTATCCATAATATCTGCAATAAAAAAGTGAAGAAACTTTCAGTATAACTTCTTCCGTACCGAATATTATCTTGAGTTCTTACTCAATCCACTCAAAACATTGCCGTAAGTCAGGTTGAACTTTTTACATAAATGAATCAATGATGCGTTTTCAAAGTTTGCATCAGGGTTAAGTAAGGTTAGTAACAAATTTGAGAACTGTTCTCTGACGAGATGTATCGAGGTCACCGCAACAACGTCTTCTTAGCAGCATCCAAAATCGCAAACGCTTCTTCACTTGTAGGCGCTTCTGCATACGTACGTAACACCGGCTCTGTTCCACTCGCGCGGATCATGATCCAGACTTCGTCGTCGATGAAATATTTCCAGCCGTCGAGATCGTCCATGCGTTTTACTTTGTATTTGCCGAATGCAGTATATTTTCCTGCTTTGCAGTTTTCAACGACTTTATTTTTTACTGCTTCATCCAAATGTAAATCGACGCGCTCGAATGCGAATGGTCCTGTTATCTCGTACACTTCTGCGATTAATTCTTTCAGGGATTTTCCGCTCTTCGCCATAAATTCCCAGATCACTAATCCCATCCAGATGCCATCGCGCTCGGGAATATGTCCTTTGATCGCAATTCCGCCACTCTCCTCCCCGCCTACCAAAACATCTTCCTTCACCATAATTCCGCAAATGTATTTGAAGCCGATCTTCACCGTTTCCAGTTCCAATCCGTAGTGCTCGCACATCTTTTTAATCTTCACCGTGGTGCTGAATGCGGTGCAGACTTTTCCTTTTTGCTTTTTATATTTTACGAGGTAATGAATAAGCAACAGAATGATGTGATGCGAATCAACGAAATTTCCTTTTTCATCAAACAAGCCGATACGATCTGCATCACCGTCAGTTGCTAATCCGCAATCAATATCGCCTGCTACTTTGATGAGCTCGGCGAATTCCTGCAGGTTTCTTAAAATCGGTTCAGGCGCTTGCCCGTCGAAAGATGGATTGTAATCGCAATGTAAAAATGTAGCGTCAGGAAATAAACGACGCATTACATTTTGTCCTGCGCCGTACATCGCATCGTACGCAAGATTTAATTTTGAATTGCGGATTGCATCGAGATCGAAGTTTTTCTCTACGTGAGAAACGTATTCATCTTCGAGATTAATCCATTCGAGCAAACCTTTTTTCTCAAAATCTTCAAACTTCAATTCATCCAAAGGCGTTGTAGAAACTTCCGGAATTAACGGTTCAATCTCAGAAGTTTTTTCAGGTGTAAGTGGTCCGCCGTAAGAAGCTTTTAATTTAAATCCGTTATATGAAGGCGGATTATGACTTGCGGTGATGATTACTCCAAGAGAAGTTTTATAATTTCTTGCACCGAGCGAGATCATCGGTGTGCTGATAAAATCTTTGCAGAGATAAACTTTGATACCATTATTGCAAAGCACTTTTGCTACGGTTTCACAGAAAAGCTCGCCGGCAAAACGGCAATCATGTCCGAGAACGATGCTTGGTTTATCGAAATTTTTCTTCAGCCAAATTGCAGTGCCTTCACTTAAGCGCGCGACATTTTCAACTGTGAAATCTTTTGCAATGATGGCACGCCATCCGTCGGTTCCGAATTTTATCTGGTAGTTGCTCATAGGGTGGCAAAAGTAGGCAATTAGGTGGAATTCTTAACAGAGAAAACAGCAGCAAAAAAGGCTTCCTGCATACCATTCAAATCTCTAATTTTACTTAAAATCCTAACTAAAATGATCCCTATTATTATCATTATCATCATCGGCCTTGTTATTTATAACATCATTAAGAAAAAAAACAGCAACAGTCCGCAACATCCAAACGACGATCAATCTTGGCCGCACCACACTCCTCCTTTCCACAATACTCCTTACGATCAGCATTCCCCACATCACACAACTAATCCTGATTTTCACACAAGCACAATGCATCCACATGCAGATAATTCATTGAATCATTCTCACACGGATACTTCGCACAATCATTCCGATCACTCGTTTGGAAGCGACAGTAGCTTTTCTTCCGATTCGGGCTTTAGCTCAGACAGTAGTTTTAGTTCCGATAGCACACCTGGTTCTCCTGATTAATGTTGAAAAAAAGAGGCCGAATTATGGATTGAAGAATACATTAATAAAAGCCAGAAAATAAAAAAATAAATTCCGCAAAGGGCTTTTGCATTTGCAAAAATGTATGCAGATAATAAAGTGATACCCGATAAAATCTCCGGGATCAATAAGTCATAATTTCATTTTTTGGAAACCTATTTCATATACTTATAAAGCTATTTCGTAGCTGAACTCAACTATTTATCCTGTAAATGACAACTATTAGGCAAATTCCCATCTGGAAATGTTGTCATTATGGTATCTTTAGCTCACCTCATTTTTCCCTAATTCCCGATTTATGCAGCCGATCAATACAAAAAATATTCTACACAAAACCCCAACCGGAATTGATGGTTTGGATGGACTTACAGAAGGTGGATTTCCACAAGGACGACCAACTTTAATTTGTGGAAGCGCGGGTTGCGGAAAAACGCTTTTGTCAATGCAATTTTTAATGAACGGCATTGCGCATTACAATGAAAACGCCGTGTTTATGTCATTCGAAGAAAGTTCGAATGATCTTGCAACAAATGTGAGCTCGCTGGGTTTTGATCTTGAAAAATTAAAAGAAGAAAAAAAGCTGGTGATCGAACATGTGCGTGTTGAACGTTCACAATTGGAAGAAACAGGCGAATATGATCTTGATGCGCTTTTCATTCGCTTAGGTCATGCAATTGATAAAGTAAATGCAAAACGAATTGTTTTAGATACGATCGAAACTTTATTTGCTTGCTTTACGAATGAATCAGTTTTAAGAGCTGAGCTGAGAAGGCTGTTTAACTGGATCAAAGAAAAAGGTGTTACTGCCATCATCACTGCGGAAAAAGGAGTTCATTCTTTAACGCGCCAGGGATTGGAAGAATATGTTTCCGACTGCGTAATCGTGTTGGACCATCGTGTTATTGACCAGGTCTCTACCCGTCGCTTAAGAATTATAAAATATCGCGGATCAACGCACGGCACCAATGAATATCCTTTTCTTATTGATGAAGAAGGAATCTCAGTTTTGCCGATCACTTCCTTAAAATTAGATAATAAAGTTTCTTCCGAAATTATTTCAACCGGTGTTCCGGGATTGGATGAAATGTTTTTAACCGGCGGACTTTACCGTGGAAGCAATATTCTTATTTCCGGGTCAGCCGGAACTTCGAAAACGACAATTGCATCTTATTTTGCCAATGAACATTGTGAGAAGAATGAACGGGTAATTTATTTTGCTTTTGAAGAGTCGCCGCAGCAGCTCATTCGTAATATGCGTTCTATTGGTATTGAACTGGAAACACATGTAAATAATGGGAATCTTCAAATTCATTCCTACCGCCCTACCCTGAACGGACTCGAGCTTCATCTGCTCACACTGAAAAAATTAATACGCGATTTCAAACCGCAAACCGTCATCATTGATCCGATCAGCAATTTAATTTCTGTTGGTAATCCAAACGAAGTAAATTCAATGCTTGTGCGATTGATTGATCTTTTGAAAGTAAATAATATCACCGCTTTATTCACTTCATTGAATCCATATGCTTCTACTGAATTCACAGAAGATTCGATCTCTTCGCTGGTTGATACGTGGATGGTTGTTCGTGATGTTGAAAGGGCAGGTGAAAGAAACAGAGGGTTATTTATTATTAAAGCGCGTGGATTAGCGCACTCGAATAAAGTAAGAGAGTTTATAATTACTTCGAAGGGAATTAAGATTCTCGATATCGAAAAAGGTCCGGACGGAATTCTTATCGGTTCCGAAAGAGCTGTAAAACCAAACTTAATCGATTAAAAAGTGAAGGAGCAAGTAGTAAGTAAAAATCAAATTGAAGAATTAAAAACCAGCACGTTGGAAAACCAGGAATTTGAATGGCATCTGTGCCTTTATGTTGCAGGACATACACCGAAATCCGTAAAGGCCATTGATAACTTAAAACATTATTGTGAAAAACACCTGGCCGGAAAATACAAAATTGAAGTAATTGATTTAATAAAGAATCCACAAGCTGCGGAAGACGACCAGGTTTTAGCAATACCAACATTGATTCGCAAGCTACCGGAGCCGACACGACAAGTGATCGGCGATTTATCAAATGAAGAAAAAGTGCTCGTT
>JBKJMR010000642.1:0-3228 GCA_046596275.1 Bacteroidia bacterium
GTTTTGGAATTCCCGCAAGTTTTGCTGCAGCCATTCCCGCAAGTCCGCCTTCAAAAAGATGTGTGTGCACAATTTCAATCTTTTCCTTTTTCAGGATATTGCGAATGTGAATTGTGCAGGCAGCAACATCGAATTTGTTTTTATAATGAATCCGGTAAACATTAAATTTCTCTTTGCGCAGGAATAATTCAAATGGCGTTTCATTTTCGTGCATCAGGATAAACGTCAGCTTGTATTTTTTCCTGCTCAGCATAGCCGCTGTCCACTCAAAAAGATTTGAATGAGAAACCTGCGAAATTATGTAGGCGAGATGGATCATAAGGGAATTGCGATAATATCAAAGTGAGTATCCGCAAAATTAGTTTCCGTTGAAACCACGCTGCCATCATTCGCATTGGTGATCAAATATTTTTTCCGCTGAAGGAATTCAACAAGCATGGCGGATGAGGCTCCCTGATCCTTAAGAAAATCATCTACCAGCTCAATGAAAAGAGCAGGACGATGTTTGTCAATCGTTTCTTCAGCACCGAGCAACACATGATATTCATATCCTTCCACATCAATTTTAATGAAATCAATTTTTGAAATGGAATTCGCTTTTGAAAAATTATCAAGTGTTGTAATGACAATCTTCTTTCCCTTATTCGCTTGCTGACCGGGAGATATCCTGTTGCCGCCGGAATTATTTTCACCTTCTTCCAATACTAATTCACCTTCTTCTTTTCCCAATCCTTTATTGACAGGAGTAACATTCGAACAACCATTTGACTCAAGATGCTTTTTCAAGCGTTCAAATGTTTGCGTATCCGGCTCGAACGAATACACACTTCCGTTCACACCCGCCAATTTAGAAAAAGCCATGCTCGTCTCACCGATATTTGCACCGATATCCAGGATATGCATTCCGGGTTTTATCAATCCGTAAAGTTTTTCACGCGGCTCAGCTTTGATGCCGAAATAGATCAGCCATTGCATATAATCGCTGATGTCAAGATGATAGTGCAATCCATTTCGCTCTACAATACGCCACGAACCTTTCGGATATTGATAATAATTTGCAGGCACTCTTGCGATAAGCTCATTCCAGTTTTTTCCATTGGTAAATGAAAACAAAACAGCTTCCATCACCCGGTTTCGAAAAACCAAACGCGGCAAATTAAACAGGCTCGTTTTTATGGAAAGATTCTTCATTGCTTCAGCGTTAATGCGGCAATGGTGCTGCCATAAATCCGATACCGGATTGGCTTGGGAAAAACCGTTGCGAATGTTTTTGATTCAAAAAAATCTACTGCAAGCTTCAGCTTCAAAAAGCTATAGAAAAATGATTTGTAGAGCGGAACCTGCGGATCAAAATCAGTTTTTATCTTTTTTCGCAACTCCGGATAGCTGGCAAAAATGATGCGCTTGGAATCCATATACGCTTTCTGCCGTTTTGCATAATAGCGCAGACTGATCTGGTCATTGTGAATGGATTTCACAGTGCCGTCAAAATAAAGCGGCACATTTGCAAGCAAAGCACGAAAGCCGAAATCAACATCATAACCATCGCGCAAACCAACATTAAATCCTGCAAGCTTTTGAAAGATCGCTTTGGGAAAAGACATATTTGCTGTGGTGATAATAAAATTATTAAAGTCGATGCTGATCAGTTTATTCGCATCCGGACGAATTTTTTTCCATTCCATTTCCATGAACAATTTATAACGCTGCACATCGGTAACGGTTCGCTGCGCATCCGTATCTGCGCTGCCCGAAAGAATGCTGCCGGCATGTTCACTGTGAAATTGGATGTGCTTTGAAATCGTATCGTGTGCAGGAAGAATATCATCATCAAGCAGAATGATCAATCCCTCTCTCGCACGTTCAACAGCGAGGTTGGTCGATTCTGATGCACCGCCATTCGGATGAAAAAAATAATCAACTGTAAACGGAAGAGACCCTTTTTTTTCTGCGACTCTTTTTTTTGTGTCGTCCGTCGAACCATCATCAGAGATCAGCACATGAAAATGCAACACATCCTGCAAAGCAAGCGCATCCAGTGTTTCCAGGAGCTTTCCTGAACGGTTGTAAGTAGGAATAACAATGGTTACCGGATCCAAACAGGAGTAATTTCTCCTCTAAAATAGCCAGAATTACTGAGCGCGGATAATATAATTCGCAGGAGAAAAAAGCTGGTATTCCTGAGTGCCGCGCCCGAATTTCAAAATGCTGCTGATCAGGTGCTTTCTGTGGGTGAAAAGTATTCTTACAAAAGTAGAATGAAAAAAATTTAATCGCATCTACTTGAATTTCCCTGAAATGAAATCGATGTATTTCCTGTTCGGGTAAGAAAATCCATGATAGATCTTTCTTTTCAGGTATTGCATTTTAGTTTCAAGCGGTCGATGTGAAAGATCAATTGCAACATTTTCTCTTTTGCAAAGCGATACCACTTCACGCATCCACGTTCCTTTTGTGATTGCCGTGCAGAGATAAGGAATCGGCCCCACAAGAATATCTTTTTTTGAGCTTTCTGTAATTCCTAAAAATGGTTTATTCATTGTTCGACTTCGAATAGAACCCTCCGTTTCAAATTGCCATGGCGATTCACCATCTTTTATCAGCTCAATAAAATCTTTTCTATTCCATATTCCCGCTTGTAAATTCACACGAAAAGAAGCAGCAAGACGTGTAATGCCGAATTGCGGATTAAAAGTAGAATGATCAAATGCATACATCGGCATATGATCTTCACGGAACGAAGCAATGCGCATAAAAGCAGCATTATTTTTTTTGGTAAAATCAAGACAGCTTTCCAACCATTTGGAATCGACAGCTCGCTCAAGAAAATAATCTTCGAGCAGAACGATCACATAGGTTTCCGGAATTTGCTCAAGAATTTTTCTCGTGTCGGTCGACCAGTCGGCCGGTTTTCCTGAATTAATAACTTTTACAGTTTCCGCTTTGAAGGACGCTTCATTGGTTCCGAGATAAACCGGGAAATCGCACGACGGCCAGAATTTCCGGAACAATGCAACGAAAGGTTCCCAGGCATCCTTGTATTTGTCGCAGGATAAGATTAAAACGGCAGTATCGCTGTTCATTTTAATTTCCTTTTAGTAATCGTGCAAAAATATCTCCGCCAAGCAGCTCGCCCGATTTTTCAAGCTCGCGAATTTCCTGTTCAATTTCATTGGAAGAAATCCATTTTTCTTTTCCGCCTTCGTCTTTGATAGAAAGAAATTCATA
>JBKJMR010000497.1:0-3416 GCA_046596275.1 Bacteroidia bacterium
TGTGGATGAAGCCATAATAATCCGGGTGTACAGGCAGAGAATACCACAAACATCAGGGCAGGCAGCCACGATCTTTTGGTGAGAATATGGTGCTGGTAAATAATATAATTCAGTAAAAATGCCTCGCCCATTGAAACGAGGAATCCGAGGATAACACTTAAATGCGGGTTAGCGCGCAGAAAGGTGTCGAGTCCCGAGTAGAACGGCATGTACACCAATTCTACCGGCGCGGAAGGATGCAAAAATCCGGGCAGCCAGAGGAGAATCCCGAGCAAAGGGATCAAAACCAGTGAGACCGGCGAGTGCGAGCGCGTTGTAGAGATGAACACGGTGTAAAAGTAGGTTGAAAAGTTGGTGGTTGGTAGTCAAAAGGGTTGGTGGTAGGTGGTCGGGAAAAGTTGGTGGTGGGAGAATTATTATCCCCCACCAACACCAACCATTTTTTTGACTACCAACCTTTTAAAAAAACCACCAACCACCAACCCTTTTTTGACCACCAACCCCTTTTTAAATCCAACTTTTTTTCCCTGATTTCAATGAATTGTTAACTTTGGGCACTCAAAAAACCACTCTATGGAACATTCAGGCTTCTTTTACACTATCGCACGACTTTCGTACAAATTTTTTCATGGGTTGGAGTGGACCTATAACACCATCACCCCGAATAAAATTTTTATCGTTATCCTGTTCATTTGTTTTGGCTGGTGGATAATGTGGCAGCACAAATACAATAAGGCTGCTCAACGTAACGGAACTTATAAGTAGTCGTCAGTTTCAGTAGTCAGTAGTCAGTAAAAACACCATTTTCAATATATAAAAGCTTTTCCGTTTACTCGGGGGAGCTTTTTTTATTGGGAACGAATTACGAATCAAATCGAATTTACGAAAGGACGAGGATGGGAATTACGAATGACAATAACAGAGGCCGATTCTTTGATTCGTACATTCGTTTTGATTCGTAATTCGTTCCCCCGATAATTCGTTCCCCTTACTTCATCAAATCCTGCCCAATATCTTTCCTGTAATAGCAGTCTTCAAACTTTACTTCATTCGCAGCATCGTAAGAAAGTTTTACTGCATCCTCAATCGTATTTGCGAAAGCAGTGAAAGCAATTATTCTTCCTCCATTCGTAACAATCTTTCCGTCTTCATTTTTTGTTCCGGCGTGGAAAGCGATCGCGTCTTTTACATTTTCTAATCCGGAAATAACTTTTCCTTTTTCGTAATTGCCGGGATATCCGCCTGCAACCATCATCACGGTTGTTGCAATACGATTATCTAATTCAAATTTCAGCGATGCTAATTTTTTATCTGCTACAGCAATGAATGTTTCGAGCAAGTCGGATTTAATTCTCGGGATCACCACTTCTGTTTCCGGATCGCCCATGCGTACGTTGTATTCGATCACTTTCGGTTCGCCGTTATCATTCATAAGGCCGATGAAAATAAAACCGGAATACGGAATGCCGTCTTTTTTCAAACCTTCAATGGTAGGAATTACAACACGGGTTTCTACTTTTTCCAGGTACGCTGCATCTGCAAATGGCACAGGAGAAACAGCACCCATTCCGCCTGTGTTTAACCCTTCATCACCATCACCAATACGTTTGTAATCTTTTGCTGCAGGCAACATTTTATACGATTCGCCATCTGTCAAAACAAAAACGGAAAGCTCAATGCCTCTTAAAAATTCTTCGATCACTACTTTGCTGCTTGCTGCTCCGAATTTTGCATCGGCAAGCATTGCTTTTAATTCTGCTTTTGCTTCGTCGAGTGTATGCGGAATAACAACTCCTTTTCCTGCAGCAAGTCCGTCGGCTTTTAAAACATAAGGCGGAGAAAGTGTTTCAAGAAATTTATATCCTTCTTCAAGCGTTTCTTTTGTAAATGTTGCATAAGCCGCAGTCGGAATATTATGCTTCATCATGAACAGCTTTGAAAAATCTTTGCTGCCTTCGAGCTGCGCACCTATTTTCGGCGGACCGATAACCGGAATCAATTTCAGTAATTCATCAGCAAGAAAAAAGTCGACGATGCCATTTACCAAAGGATCTTCCGGTCCGACAACGACCATTTTAATTTCATGTGATAAAACGAAATTGCGGATCGCAGGAAAATCGGTGGCGGACATTTGCACGTTTGTTCCACACAAAGCAGTACCGGCATTCCCTGGAGCGATAAAAAGTTTAGAAAGTTTTTTGCTTTGCGAAAGTTTCCACGCAAAAGCATGTTCGCGGCCACCGGATCCTAATAGTAATACGTTCATAGTGCAAATGTACTAATGTGAAAATTATAATTGTGCGGATGTGCAAATGAAATTATAAGTCCTAATCCCAAATTACATTTATTCAATCTTACTCAGTAACCATTGCAGATCGGCCACATTGCGATTCTCTTCCACCTTTTTGCGAATAACGCCGATCTTTTTCTTCATTCCCTCCGCACGCATTAATTGTGATGAATTCCTGATCAGGTTCAGATAAATCGTTCGCTGATAATCTGAAATTAATTTGTTCCGCTTCAGAAATGTTCGGAATGCGGTGGCGTGATAAAAGAAGGATTCCGTTTCTTCCAGTTCAAAATACGTTTTTAAAAGGATGGATTTTGAATCGGACTGGTAATATACATCTGAAAATTCTACTTGCTGCAATAATTTTAGCGAGCGGGAATATTCGCCTGAATTGAAATAAACATTTGCAAGATTATACGTGTAAGCATTTTCACGTTCTGAAGAAAGAAGAAACCGTTTTTGATCTTCCACAAAAGATTTCGCCCAGGCAAATTGTTTCTGTTCGGAATGGAAATGCTGTTACAACACAAAAGCTGTCGGTAACGCATTAGCAAAGAACATATAAATGCAAACAACAAGGGATCAAGAGCTGTTTCGGGAGAGCAGCCCTTTTTCTTGCCACATCAACTAATAATGGTTTACTTATAAGTATACGACCAATCCGAAAATCGGCTATTTCTACCAAGAATCGCCAAAACATGTCGAGGTATCGAATAGTAAAACTTCGAAGCGGAAATTCCATTTTCTTTGTATCGTTAAAATAACATTTCGTTTTTATAACCGGTGATTAGACACATTTCTACAATGTTAATCCAACACTGAGAAAGCGAACCACAATAAAGAGACCGTTCCTGGGGAGAGACGGTCTCTTTTTTTTATGCTGTTTTCCTGAAAAATTGTATAGGAATAGAGTGTCAATAAATCCTCGCAATCGATCTTCAATTTCAAGCAAACAGTCGAATAATAAAATCAGGAGCACCTCTATTCTTTTTCTTTGTAGTGTTAAAACTACATTTCGTTTTATTAACCGTTGATTAGCTGCATATCTACAATGCATGATTAATAACGAGAAACGAATCATAATAAAGAGACCGTTCCTGGGGAGAGACGGTCTCTTTTTTTGTCT
>JBKJMR010000014.1:0-9977 GCA_046596275.1 Bacteroidia bacterium
TTTCAAAAGGAACGTTCTGGTCGCCGAATGGAAACCTGCTTGCATTTTATCGTATGGATCAAACCATGGTAACGGATTACCCGATCATGGATATTTCTGTTCAGCCCGCAAAAGCGAATCTTATTAAATACCCGATGGCAGGTGCAGCTTCGCATGAAGTAACTGTTGGTGTATTTAATGTAAAAACCGGAGAGGTTGTTTACTTAAAAACGGAAGGCCCGAAAGATCAATACCTCACCAATATCGCATGGAGTCCCGATAACAAATACGTTTTTATCGCAGTAATAAACCGTGATCAAAATCATTTGTGGCTCAACCGTTATAATGCGGAAACAGGTGCGTTTGAAAAAACATTGTTCGAAGAAACGGATGCAAAATATGTTGAACCGATGCACCCGATGCTTTTCGTTCCGGGACGTCCTGATCAATTTGTCTGGCAGCGGAATATTGTTGCGCCACAAAATCCGTATGGTTTAAATTCGCTTTGTCTCTATAATACAGAAGGAAAATTAATAAAAGCGCTTTCGATCACACAAATAAACGGCATCGGTGAACACGTAACTGAAGTTTATGGTTTTGATCCGAAAGGAACCACGCTTTATTACCAGGCTGCACCATTTGGTACGTGCGACAGGGTGATCGGTTACTACGATTTAAAAAACAATGAGAAGACCATGTCGATCGGGTTGTATGGTACACACAACGCCATCTTTTCTGCGGATAAAAAATATTATATCGAAACGTATTCATCTGTTGATGTGCCATGCATTCAATCGATCCGTGAAGGAACAAAAAGATCGCAGGTAAAAATATTGCTGACTGCTCCGAATCCATTGGTAAATATTGCACCGAATATTCGCCTTGACATGAATTATTTCAAAGGCAGCAACCGTGTAAAATTATTTACCATCAAAGCTGCAGACGGTGAAACTGATTTGTGGTGTCGTATGATATTGCCAACAAATTTCGATTCAACAAAAAAATATCCTGCGATGACGTATTTGTATAATGGTCCGCATGCGCAGCTGGTAACAAATACGTGGATGGCGGGCGCTGACTTTTTCCTTTACTATATGTCGCAGCAGGGATTTGTTGTGTTCACAGTTGATGGTCGCGGCTCCGGTAATCGCGGAATGAAATTCGAGCAGGCTGTTTTTCGTAATCTCGGAAAAGAAGAAGCGGCTGACCAGGAAAAAGGTGCGTTGTATTTAAAATCGTTGAAGTACGTCGATGCAAATCGCATGGCAGTTTTCGGCTGGAGTTTTGGCGGATTTGTAACGACAACATTGATGGTTAAAAAACCGGATCTCTATAAATGCGGTGTTGCAGGCGGACCTGTAATTGACTGGAGCTATTATGAAATTATGTACACCGAACGTTACATGGATACGCCGCAAACAAATCCGGAAGGTTACAAAGAAGCGAACTTGCTGAATTACGCAGGAAACCTGAAAGGAAAATTATTGCAGATCCATGGAACTGTTGATGATGTTGTAGTCTGGCAGCACAGCATCATGTTCCAAAAAGCCTGCGTAGATAAAAAGACGCAATGTGATTATTACGTTTATCCCGGCCATCCGCATAACGTAAGAGGAAAAGACCGCGTGCATTTGTATACGAAGATCTCGGAGTATATTATTTCGAATACGTAATGCTTGTCGCCTTCGATACGTCTCGTCAAAATTGACATTTTCCTTCTTCGTTCAAATTATTTTTGACGAGACTACTCAGTCTGACAAGAAAAAAAAATCCATTGTCAGACTGTATTCTCGCCGCTGTAAATTTAAATGGAAGAGATATAACTACTGGTGGATGACTCAGTTATTCAATTACCCAGTTATTAAATTACCCAGTTACTAAATCACAACAGCTGATACCACTTATTCGATTTCATTTTCTTCATCCACTGGCGCTCGCGGTATTTGAAACGGTAACCGAGATTAAAGTCGAGCGACTTGAAGCGTGGGTTGATGCGCATGCCATTTCCTAAATACGAATTCACATCCATGCGGAATGTGATAGATGTAAATAATCGTTTTCCATTCAGTCCTAGAGCGAAACGTGCGTCGCCGGCAAAACCTACATGCCAGTATTTGCTTTCGAAATCGCCCGAAAGTGTTTTGTAATAGCGACGCTGGAAATCGAAAAGCGTTGTAAATGTTGTATTGAAATAAAGCGTGTGCCAGATAACAAGATTCGCAGAGTATCCCGGGCCGACAGAAATTCCGACAACATTAAAGACATTCAAATCGTCAAGCGTTTGATAAAATGGCTGCGCTGGTTTCGGGAAAAGAGAAGAGTCGGCGCTGATGCGATAACCATAAATATTATTCACAAGCAATAAAGAATGTGCAGATTTCAGCTGGCGTGCTGTATTATAAAAAGCGGCGTTGTAAGAAAAATGTTTCTTATTAAAAATGAAAATTGTTTTAGCACGCAACGACCGCACATTCATTGTCGGATTCTGGTGATAAATGCCGGTGCTCGCAAAGCCGGTGTCGTAATTCGCTGTTTTATAATCGTAGAAGCCGTGATAATTACGATAGCTTGTTTCAACGCGAAAACGATAAAAGCCAAACGAAAGACCGAACGAAGTATATTCCGTTAATCCTTTTTTCCTGATTACATCTTCGGTAGGCGGAACAGTTTTGTATCCGAATGAAAAAGAAATTTTATCAAAGTCGACTGAAATGCCTGAGGACGCGTTGGCATCTGCGATCCATTGCGGATTAGCAAAAATCCCGGTGTCTTCAGAAATGGTTTGATTAACACGAATATCATATTGCCTGTACGATTGAGAAAGTGTAACAATAAACCGGTCAGGAAATTTGCGGATATAATTCGTATCAATCGTATTACGCACACGTCGCATCGAATCGCGGGTTGTCTTATTGCCTTGCGCAAAAAGAAAAACAGGTGCAAGAAGAATTAAAATGAATAGGGAGAAGCGGGGCATTTTTAATTTATTCTACAAAACAAATTTAAAATTATTCCATTACAATCACATCTCCATCCACTTCCACCTTATCCCCCACCCGAAGCTTTGCACGTTTACGATGTTCAATTTCACCATTGAGCTTTACCAATCCATCGTCCACAATAATTTTCGCATGCCCGCCGGTTTCAGCAATGCCAAGAACCTTTAGCAATTGAATAAGCTCAATAAATTCACCTTTTATTTTGAAAGTCGTCATAATGAAAATGCTTTGCTTTTTTAAATTTTATAAATCCATCTGCGTAATCTGTGGCCTACATACGTTCCGGCACCTCAATCCCCAACATCAAAAACGCAGATTTAATTGTCCGCGCAACCGTATGCGTTAATGCAAGACGAAAATTTCTCACCGCGATATTTTCTTCTTTCAAAACCGGGCAAACATCATAAAACTGGTTGAATGTTTTTGCAAGCTCATACGTGTAATTCGCAATCAGTGCCGGAGAATATTCTTTCGCAGCATCCGAAACAGCTGTCGGAAATGCATTCAGAATTTTTATCAACTCTTTTTCTTTCGGCTGAAGCGCAATAGAAATATCCAGCTTAGGAATTTCTGTCAATTCCGATTTCCTCCAAATGCTTTTGCAACGTGCATGCGTATATTGGATAAACGGACCGGTATTGCCATGCAAGTCGATACTTTCGCTTGGATTAAAAAGCATTTTCTTTTTCGGATCAACTTTCAAAATAAAATATTTCAAAGCCGCCATCCCCACACGGTGACACAATTCATTTTTCTCCTCCTCCTGCATTCCTTCCACCAACCCTTTTTCTTCCGACAACAACCGCGCATTATTTTCCATGTCCGCGATCAACTCATCCGCGTCAACAACGGTGCCCTCACGAGATTTCATTTTACCATCAGGCAGCTCAACCATTCCATACGACAAATGAAACAAACCATCCGACCAGGCATAACCGAGCTTATTCAACGTCAGTTTTAACACCTTGAAATGGTAATCCTGTTCGTTGCCGACAACATAAATATGTTTGTTAAAAGGGAATTCTTTATGACGCTCAACAGCTGTTCCCAAATCCTGCGTCATATAAACAGAGGTGCCATCGCTGCGCAGTAAAACTTTCTCATCAAGCTTATTTTCCTTCAGGTCGATGATCACTGCACCATCCGGGCGCTTTTGGAAAACATTTTTCTTTAATCCTTCTTCAATAATTTCTTTTCCAAGGATGTACGTATTCGATTCGTAATAGATCTTATCGAATTCAACGCCCAGCTTCTTATAGGTCTGTGCGAATCCTTCATACACCCAACCATTCATTTTTGACCATAATGCTTTCACTTCTGTATCGCCGGCTTCCCATTTTTGAAGCATTTCCTGTGCTTCCAGGATCAAAGGGGCTTTCTTAGCTGCCTCTTCATCTGCAATTCCTTCTGACTTGAGTTCAGCAATTTCACCTTTATAATGTTTGTCAAACTCAACGTAATATTTGCCAACCAATGTATCTCCTTTTAGTCCACTCGACTCAGGCGTCTCACCATTTCCCCACTTTTGCCACGCAAGCATGCTCTTGCAAATGTGAATTCCCCGGTCATTCACGAGATTTACCTTCATCACTTTATTTCCATCTGCCTTTAGAATTTCAGCAACCGAATACCCAAGCAGGTTATTGCGAACATGACCTAAGTGAAGCGGTTTGTTGGTGTTAGGTGAACTATATTCAACCATTACAAATGGCGCATTGGCATCCGGGGTTTTGATTCCGAAACTGGCTGAATCCAGAATTTGCATAAAACGCGCCTTCCAAAATCCATCAGTAATTACAAGATTCAGGAATCCTTTTACGACGTTATAAGACTCAATTTCCGGAATAGCATTCTTCAGATGGGCACCAAGCAACTGAGCCGTCTCTTCCGGTCCTTTACCTGACAGCTTCACGTAAGGAAATACAACCAGTGAAATATCACCTTCAAAAGCAGGATTGGTTGCGCTGAATTTAACAGCAGAAGCTTCGGTTTTAACACCAAATAGTGCTTCAACCGAGCTGGAAACATATTGAGATAAAAATGATTCTACGGATTGCATAAAGTGTAATATAGTAATTGGTCAATTTAAACAGATGCATTGTCAGATTAAGTAACGAAGCGTATCGAAGGCTGACAATTGTAACCGCTAAACTTAGTTAGTCAGCTGCGCCACCACCTTAGTAAGGATCTCAAACGTGTTTTCCGCCATCAGATTCTCCTTATCCAGGGTCGGATTTACTTCACAAACCTCAAAACAGCAGACTTTTTCGTTCTGAATTAGTCGAACAAGGAGAGATCCCGCCTCTTTTTCAGTAATTCCATTGCGCACAGGGGTTCCTGTTCCTTTAGATATGGAAGAATCCATGCTGTCTACATCAAAAGAAATGTATATCAGGTTGCATTGATTGAGGTGGGATATAGAATCGCGGGCAATACGTTCTACCCCATTTCGCCGGACCTCCGCGGTAGTAAACATCTTAACATGATGCTTCTTTAATAAAGATGTTTCTTCCGGTTCAACATCGCGGACTGCTATGTAAACCAGGTCGCGGTAGTTGATTTTAGGGCTAATGCCGCCGATGCTTTTCAGCTTTTTCCACAGTTCAATCGTTTCTTTATCAGGCTTGTTCATCTTGTTCCCGATATTGTCTTCACCTAAGGAAGCAGCTATCGGCATGCCGTGCATATTACCTGAAGGAGAAGTATAAGGTGAATGAATGTCTGCATGAGCGTCAATCCAAATCACCCCGAGGCGGGCTTTCGGGTAGGCCATTCTGATTCCGGCTATAGTTCCGCCAGCAGTACTATGGTCACCCGCCAAAACAACCGGGAAACCATTGCTTTTCAGCGTTTTCTGAATTTCCTGGCTGATGCGTTCGTACATGGTAATAAGTCCTTTTATACGTTTAGCATACGAACTTCCATGTGATTCAAAAAGCAGGTGATTTTCGTTCTTTACTTCAATTGTATCAAACTGCTTGAAAAGGTTTGATCCATAATCCAGCGCCGCAATTTTGATCGCATCTACACCCAAACTGGCACCGCGGGTACCGGCACCAATCTCAGATTTAACTTCAATGAACTTTATTTTGCGGTTTGCCATAAATTAAGATAGTTTATCATTAATAATTCAATCCGTGTGACTTACCTTTACAACTATGAACGCAAGTAACTCATCCGGTTCTTCCAAGCATCATCCTGTTAGCATGGAAAACACTTACCAAAAGCTTATCGAACAGACATTTAACTTTCCGCAAGAGGGTTTCCATGTTACTGATGACGAGCTGCATTTTAATGATATTCCTTTAATGGATATTATCAAAAAATACGGCACCCCGCTTAAGATCACGTACCTGCCTAAAATCAGCTCACAGATACAAAAAGCCAAGCGTTTGTTCAATGTTGCAATGGCGAAAGTAGACTACAAAGGTAGTTATACCTACTGTTATTGCACGAAAAGCTCTCATTTTTCATTCGTTATGGAAGAAGCGCTCAAAAATGACATCCATATTGAGACTTCTTCCGCCTATGATATTTTCATTATTAAAGAGCTTTACAAAAGGGGGTTGATCAAAAAAGATCAGTTCATTGTTTCCAATGGCTACAAGCGAAAACAATATCAGTCGCTTATTACCGAATTGGCCAATGAAGGTTTTAATATGCTCCCGGTACTCGACAATAAAACCGAGATCGATTATTACGCCAAGAATATCAAAGCGCCGAAAATGAAGCTCGGCATTCGTATTGCCTCTGAAGAAGAGCCTAATTTCCAGTTTTATACCTCGCGTTTAGGAATTCGTCACAGCGAGATCGTTCAGTATTACAAAGACAAAATTCAGAGCAATCCGAAGTTTGAGCTTAAAATGCTTCACTTTTTTATCAATACCGGCATCAAGGACACTATTTACTACTGGACTGAACTTGCCAAATGCATGAAAGTGTATTGGGAATTAAAAAGCATTTGTCCTACGCTCGATACGCTTAATATCGGTGGCGGAATGCCTATCAAAACCTCTCTCGGTTTCGAATACGATTACGAATACATGATCGAGGAAATCATCAGCCAGATCAAGAATTTCTGTGATAATAATGACATTCCTGAACCGAATATTTTCACTGAATTCGGCTCCTTTACAGTAAGCGAATCCGGCGGCGCATTGTATTCTGTAGTCGATACAAAATTGCAGAACGACCGCGAGCTCTGGTACATGATCGATAGCTCTTTCATCACCACTTTGCCTGATACCTGGGGGATTAACCAGCGTTTTATCCTGCTTGCAATCAACCATTGGGATAAAGAATACCAGCCGGTTAACTTAGGCGGATTGACTTGCGACAGCATGGATTATTACAATACAGAGGCCCATGCCAACAACGTTTACCTTCCCAAGTTGAGCACAAATAGCAAAGACCAACCGCTTTACATTGGCTTTTTCCATACCGGTGCGTACCAGGAATCGTTGGGCGGTTATGGCGGAATTCAGCATTGTCTCATGCCCGCTCCCAAACACGTAATCATCGACCGCGACGACGATGGCGAAATTACAACCCGTCTTTTTGCCAAAGAACAATCCTATAAGTCTATGTTGAAGACGCTTGGTTATTAAGGAATTGCAGCTGGATTCAAAGTAAAATTTTAATTTGGCATGCAACACGAGAATAGAGCCCGGAATACACGGATCAAACGGATGTAATGGATTTTTATCCGTTTTTTATCCGCTCAATCCGTGTAATCCGTTTTCCATCATCATGAGTTTTCAACAATTCCGGTACCTTTTGTTAATCAAAAAGTCCGAAATCGTACCTCGTAAATCGTAATTCGTACATCCTTTATCTCTATCTTTCCCCGTCCGATCGCAAAAAATCGGTAATTAATCGACCCTTACTACCTTTTTTTCGCGGATTAAAATTTATATGAATACCGGCATCCCCCGCTTGATTTGTTTCGTTTTAATTGCATCGCTTTCACAGGCATGTTCCGATTTCTTTAAAAAAGACATCAAAGAAGGTGTGATAGAATTTGCAGCAGAAGCTGTAGACCCGAAAGAAGGTTCTTCTATGACGGTTCCCGATAAAATGATCGTGAAATTCAAAAATGATCTTATCGCAGCAGAGCTTGAGGCCGGATTAGGATTCGCTAAAATGAAATTCATTTCCGACCCGGTAAAAAAACAATTCCGTTCCCAGGTATTCTTCTTCGAGAAAAAACAAAGCGTCATGAATTATGACGAATTGAAAAAAACAAATTATTACCTGCCCGACTACGATGTAGAATACGGTCAAAAAACAAAGGACATCGCAGGATATTCTTGTAAGAATGCCATTTTGAAATTTAAAGACGGCTCCCCTTCCTTCGAAATCTGGTTCACAAAAGATATCGCCATCAAAAATCCGAATTGGGCAAACGCATATTATAAAATCGACGGCGTGCTCATGGATTACCGTCTCAAAAAATACGGGCTCGAATTACATTTCACCGCAACCAGCGTTTCCGAAGCAAAAATCGACGATTCATACTTCACCATCCCCTCCGATTTTGAACCCGTAAACAACGCCGACCTCGAAAAAATGTTCGAAGGTTTCTATTCCCAAAACGAGCCGGAAAAGAAAGTTTTTTCTTTCTAGATTCAATAATTTTATTGGTAGAATAATGCGTAAAAATACATTTCCGTCATTACTTCTTTTCATTTGCCTTGCCGCAGCACTTTCGTGGAATTTCTGTACTATTTCCACATCGAAAATCAATGAAGGCATTATAAAATTCGATTGTACTCCTGTTGATTCGTCAGTAAAATACTCGCCTATTACATTCCCTGACAATGTGGTAATGAAATTCAAAAACAATTATTCTATGACTTCGCAAGAGCGGGGTTTAGGATTTGCAAAAATGAAATTTATTACTGATCCAGTTAAAAAAGAATTCAGAACCCAGGTTTTATTTTTCGAAAAGAAACAAAGCTTGCTCGACTCTGCAGCCATCCGCACTAACAACTATTATCTTCCCGATTACGACGTTGAATACGGAACAAAAACAAAAGCAATTGCCGGTTATAATTGCCGGAATGCCATTTTGAAATTCAAGAACGGCGCTCCATCCTACGAAGTATGGTTCACGCGTGATATTGCTATCGAGAATCCAAACTGGGCTAATCCTTATTACAAAATTGACGGAGTTTTGCTGGATTACAGGTTGAAAACATTAGGACTCAATTTGCATTATACCGCGACAACTATTTCATCAGCAACAATCAGCGATGACGAATTCGTTATTCCGGCTGAGTACGAAAAAGTGGCCCATGCGGAGCTGGAAAAAATGTTTGAAAGCTTTTAGTCAGAAAATTGACCTGATTACCCATTTCTCACGTCTCAATTCTCTTATCTCAAGTCATTTCCCCCTCTGTAAACAGCCTTTCGTTCATAACATTTCCCTTTGAGAATAGCCTCCGCATTGTCTTTCTCTAATTTTGTACGAATGGGCCCGTATGGCCCAGCCCGAAACGACTGAGTTATACATCTTTTCTTAAGAGTATGCGTGTTCAGTCGGGTGGGCTTTTGAAACTCAATTTGGAAATGGCAGAAAAGGAACAAGGAACTCCCCCGGGAGAAAGAAAAAGCAATAAGCTTCGCAACGAAATCAATCGTGGTGAAAAGAAAGCTTCTTCCCTTACGGATATTGAGGAGCCGAAAGAAACCACATCCGAAAAAGTGAATCGTCGTCGTGTGAACACTGAAAAACCGGTAGAAGATGACGAACAGAAATCCGAAAAGAAAAATCAAAACCGCGAGAAAAAAACCGAGGCGCCTAAAGTAAAAGCACCAAAAATAAATCCGCTCGCAGCATTCATCACACGCATTCGCGAAAATGAACGCCTCCACAAACTTACGGGCGCATTCCTCGTTTTTATTGCCGCGCCTTATCTCACTGTTGCGTTCATTTCCTATTTCTTTTCCTGGCAGGTCGACCAGGACAAAGTGATGGGCTCCGGAACTTTATTCCTT
>JBKJMR010000121.1:0-8243 GCA_046596275.1 Bacteroidia bacterium
AAACGACAAGTTCCACCTCCTGTTTACTTGGAATTTGGAATTTGAAATTTTTGGAATTTAATCTCTCTAACTAAAAATCAAAGCTGATGAAACGAATTGCAGCACTTGTAGTGTCTCTCTCTTTTGCGCTTGCCTTAACGGCTCAGAAAAATGAACGTACCTCCGCATATATGGCGATGGGATCTTATAATAGTTCAAAAAATAAAGTTGAAGATGCGTATTACCTCGACCGGGCAAAAATTGCAATTGATAAAGCAACAGTCCATGCGGATACTAAGGATGATGTAACTACCTGGCTTTACCGCGGCCAGATCTACCTTCTTATTTATGTGAAAAGCTATAATGAAAAGCTTGCCCTTCATAAAGACGTTGCTGATCCTAATAAAAAAGCCTCAATGGCTTATCTTGAAGCACCATCGTCAAATTTGACTGAAGCGACAAGTGCATTTCTTCGCGCAAAATCGCTGGATACGAGGACAATTGAGCAGGATGCGTGGACACGCGGACTTGCCGATTGTTATTTCTATTTGAACAATGTTGGTATCTCTTATTTTAATCAGAAGCAATACGGTGAAGCTTACCCAATGTTTGAAATGGCTGCAGCAGTAACAGCATCAAGCAAAAAGGTGGATACGCTTAATATCAGCAATGCAGCCGGTTCAGCTTTTAATGCAAAAATGTATGACAAAGCGATCCTGAACTATACAAAGCTGACAGATGTCGGTTACGGAAAAGGTAACACCTGGATGCTGCTCGGCCGTGCTTACCTGGACAAAGGAGACAGCGCGAAATATGTAACGATCATTTCTGATGGTTTGAAAAAATACCCGAATGATCCGGATTTGCTTACAGAAGATGTGAATTTGAAAATGGGCAGCGGACAAGCAGTAGCAGCTATCGATGAGCTGAATGCTTTGATTGCGCAGCGTCCGAATGATGCGCAGCTGAATTTCGTGGTTGGAAACGTTTACGATCGTATCGCAAATCCGAAAGATGCAGCTGGAAAATCGATGGAAAAGCCTAAGAATTACGAAGAAATGCTTGATAAAGCAGCTTTATATTACAAAAAGTCAATCGAGCTGGATCCGAAAAATTTCGATGCTAACTTTAACCTTGGCGTATTGTATTACAATCAATCGGTGGAGTATTACACCCGTTCACAAGGAACAATTGCTGATGCAGCGAAATACAACACGATGTGGGAAAAGCCTTTGCCTGACGCAGCGAAATACCTGGAAGCAGCACACGCGTTAGATCCGAAAGACCTTATTGTATTGAATGCACTGAAAGCCGTTTACAGCCAGATGAGCGATGATGTTAATTACTCACGCATCAAAGATGAGATCAAAAAGGTGCAGGCGGGCGGATAGTCCGTGTCAGAATAAAATTGAATTGGAAAATCCCTCGCTAAAACCGGGGGATTTTTCTTTTGGAGCCGGCGTGACTTTGCAGGCGACAAAGCATTATTTTTAAAACCGAATTCACCCCAAACACCGAATTATGTACCGCATTTTCCAATTCGTAGTCATTTCATTGATCACTTCATCTGTTTCAAATGAAACGGCTGATTCAAAGGATGTTAATCAGTCGGAAATTTACCAGACTTATCGAGTGAATTGGGCTGAAGGTTCAGGAAGTGTGCGAGCATCATTTCGGTTTGGTGGTGAGAATGGAACGACTTTGCGACTGGCTGAAGCTGCGAAAATTACTTACAATGGAAAGAAGCTGAAGGAAGGAAAGTTCCTTTTGGGTGGAGCATTTTATAGTTCAGATCAAGTGGCTTATTCTCCAATCCATACATTCCGTTTTACTGATAATGATGGGAAAGTCTATGAGAATTCGTTTGAGTTTGATCGAATAGAATTCCAAAATGCTCCGGAAACGGTCACAAAGACTGGTGATTTGATCTTGTCCTTATCCAGGAAACTCTTAAAAGGCGAGAACCTGAACTTTCGCGCACAATCGGATACTACGATGTTTAATGAAATGATAATTAGCCATTCGCACCTTGATCCTGTGTATTACGACGATAAGCAGCAGCATTTGGTCATAAAATCCTCCTTTTTTGCAGGTTTTACCGATGTTCCGGCCTTAATCTGGATGGAAAAGGCGGAAATGAAGCAGCCGCTGGATCAACGGACAAATTTGGGCGGAGAATTTCATTTCAGCTATAAATCGGAGGAAATTGAGGTGAAGCGGGTGGAATAAAGATTGCCGGATAAGCTGAGAAAACTCAATTGATGTTTAAAATAATACTTGAGTTAACTTAATCTAATTATATGTTAATCAATAGAATAAGAGTTTTGTAAGCTAATGCTGTATTATTTTTAGTGTTGATTTCCAACTTATTTGTTTACCCGCAATGAAGTCCGGGAAATTGGTAGAAGCAGAGCCACCTGGAAAAACGGGGCGGTTTGCTATTTGATCTTTTTAAACGAGAAATATTCCCGGATCGAAAAGTCAAAATAGCGGCCAATGGATTCGGCGGTGATAAAATCCATGTAAACATGCTGAGGAACTTTAAAATACCGGTAGACGTGGCCGGTCTTGAATTCAACTTCCAGCACCTTTTCGGTAGGGTCGTAACCGATGGATTTGATCCCGGAAGATTTGACGTATTCGCGGCGCATGATTCAAAAGTAAAACATGAAGCAGGGCAGGAAACGTTTTTTTCGATGGATTAATAGAAATGCAACTTTGTAGGATTGGTAGGGGTTCTGGCTATATGGCTATTTAACATAATATTAATTATAAGATTAATATGTGTTTTTTTAGAAACTTCAATAAGTTCTTGAAAACCTTGATAGATATTGATTACGGAACGCGGATTTACTTCATTGAAGAGTCTTTTATTCCAAATTAACTTCAATCCGGGGCTGCATATCATCTAACTGCAAAAACTTCATTACGTTATCGACAAGAAGTTTTTTTGAATGCACGCCTAACTTATCCAGGAAATATTTTTGATCCCGGCTTAAAACGCTTTTTGGCAATACAACCCAAAAATCTGTTCCGAATAAGCTTCGTTGGTGCATCAACGCCGCTTCTCGTGTCAATTCACCGTTTGCTTTTGTGGACACAAACACTTTTACGAACGCATCAGAATTTTCCAATTCTTCTATATTAAAGGAGAAATCAGCAAAAACATTGTGATCTTCCATTAGTTTAAATATAACTTCCTTCCGTGCAGCCTTAGAACTGTGTGGTTTTCCCCAGGCTTTGCCACTTCCAAAATGACCTAGGTTCAAAAACAATTTCTTCTTAGACGTGGTTTTGAAACACTCATTTACATCTTCCAGAACCGATTTCCATTCGCCCGGTTCATTCAAACGGGCAGCTCTTTTTGTTCTGAAAAAATCTTCTATTTTATCCTCAATCCCGTGTCTGTTAACTGTAATTGATCGTTCAAAAGTGGAAATCATTTCACCGCCGCAATGAGAAACTACAGGAATATTCTTTGCTGCACATATTCTGAATATCATTTTCAGACGCTCATCTGACGGCAAATAACCTAATGCAGGGTAAACTTTTACTCCAAAATAATTGGAGCCACTATCTCTCTTGAAAGCATTCAGAAATATTTCGTAAAGATTATCTACTCCAGTATCATCGGCACGTCTCGGGTCCAATGGCAAAAAAGGAAGTACTGGATAACTATTTGCCAATTCCCCAAGTTCCCGGATTTGGTCGTGATTTGACTTTTTCACTTTTCCCTCCCAGCCTTTATCCAAATCCATTCCCAGCACAATTGTTAAAAGCTCTTTTTGCCCGTTATACACTGTCGTTACAGCAAAATGATCTCTGAATTGCTCATAAACGTCACTCATCTTACCAGTGCGAAGAAGATTAACTATTACCCGCCACTTTCTTAAAAAAACCCTTAATTGGAAGTGAGAACTATGGCTTCCCTTCGTATTAAGATCAAGTTCGAATTCTGCAGCTTTAATTCTTTCTGCAAGAACCTCCAGGTAATTGGGATCATCCTCCAATAATAAAAGTTCACTTTCAAACGAATTGTCAGATGAGTCTATTTGTTCACCGGATTTCTCTATTTTAAAAATTACCCCAGTTAAAATCGACAATATCTTAGTATATAAATCAATCCGAAGTCCGCCAACCATACGTGCAACCAAATAACGTAAATTGATGCACTCGCCGTCAAAAACATGACAATGTGCATCAAAAATGAAATTTCCTCTGTCTATTACTGCCTTGGTAATTGGACTTATCCGCGTCTGTTGATCGTCACTTATTAGTGCCATGGCGTCGGTGTAAAACTGATCCTGATTTTTGGAATTGTACATAGTAGGGTTTTAATTAAGATCCAAATGTGGTTAAAATAAGTTGGAAAAAAACAGGTATTAATACGCATTATAAGCTGTAAATCTTCTGATTATAACTTTTCTGCCTTTTTTATAACTTCAGAATGAATGATTCTTTTTCATTTCATATTAAAAGTCCACCTAAAACTCAGCCCATCTAACCAAACCTGAACCCACTACCAGGAACCCGACACAACAAACCGTCCCGATCGTGATCGGGTCGAAACTCAAAACCTGAAACTCCGAACCTGAAATGCGAAACTCGGAACCCTTCAACTTTTCTTGGCATAGCATTCGCCGCATTCAAAAAAACGCTTCAATTTTCCACAAATGAAATACACACTCTTTTTGATCATCTGCCTTTCCGTAGCTTGTCATAATAAAGTAACCAAAAGCGAAAAAGACAGTTTGGCGCTGACTTCCGGTGATACGGTTACCACTTCGGCGACGTCTTTGGTGCTCCCACCACCCTACAAAACCAAATCGTCTCTTCATCCCAGTGATGCAATTGGTTGGGGAAATAACGCATCACCAACTGCTCCTGCCGGATTTACCGTGACCAAATATGCGGCAGATCTGCAAAATCCACGCTGGATTTATGTTTTACCAAATGGCGATGTGTTGGTTTCTGAAACAAAACGCCCTGGCGCTGCCAAAAAAACGTACGATGTGGTGGCAGGCAAAAATAAATCGGAAAGAGAAAGTGAAGTTGGAAACCGGGTAAGCTTATTTCGCGACACTGATAAAGATGGAAAACCTGATTTACAAACTGTTTTTCTTTCGGATCTGAATCTTCCGTTCGGCATGTTGCTGCTCAACAATTTCTTCTACGTTGCCAATCAAGATGCAGTTTGGCGTTACCCGTATACAACAGGTGTTACGAAGATTGAAACGAAAGGTGAGAAAATAATTGACCTTCCTACCGGTGGGCGCCACTGGACAAAAAATATAGTTGCTAATAAGGAAGGCACAAAAATTTACATCAGCACCGGCTCTGCTTCAGATCATGGAGAAAATGGCGTTGAAGAAGAAAACCGCCGCGCCTGCATTATTGAAATAAATCCGGATGGTTCTGGCGAAAGATTATATGCAAGCGGGTTGCGGAATCCGGTCGGGATGGATTGGGCGCCGGGAACTTCTACACTTTGGACCGCGGTAAATGAGCGCGACGAATTGGGCGACGATCTTGTTCCGGATTATCTGACCAGTGTAAAAGACGGTGGATTTTATGGCTGGCCTTATTCTTATTTTGGTCAGCATGAAGATCCACGGATTAAAGCAGAAGACAAACGCCCCGATCTGGTAAAAAAATCAATTATTCCGGATGTTCCGCTTGGTTCACATACTGCGTCACTCGGATTTACTTTTTACCAGGGGAAATCATTTCCCGCACGCTATCACAATGGTGCTTTTATTGGTCAGCGCGGTTCCTGGAATCGTTCGCAGTTTGCCGGATATAAAGTCGTTTTTGTTCCTTTTGTTAACGGAAAACCGGGAACGCCTGAAGATTTTCTCACCGGGTTTATTGCGGATGAAAGTGAATCGAAAGTTTACGGTCGTCCTGTTGGTGTTGCTGTTTTACCTGACGGATCTTTATTGGTTGCTGATGATTCAGGAAATTCAGTCTGGCGGGTTGCGGTCAATAAATAAAGCATGACACGATTTTTATTTGCGCTTTTACTTTTCATTTTTTGTTCGCAGGAAAATTTATCGTCGCAAACCGATGATTCACTTTCACTCGACGAAGTAACGATCAGCGCCTACCTTGATAAACAACCGTTGCTCCGTGTGCCCGCTTCTGTAACGGTTGTCGACAGCGCGCTGATAAATGCTTATCCGGGGCAATCTTTTGTTTCTGCTTTTAATACAGTTGCCGGTGTCCGCATGGAAGAACGTTCGCCGATGAGCTATCGCCTTTCTATTCGCGGAAGTTTGTTGCGTTCGCCTTTTGGTATTCGAAATGTGAAAGTTTACATCGATGAATTTCCATTGACAGATGCTGGCGGAAATTCATATCTCAATCTGATCGATTTAAATTCCATTCACAGCTTCGAAGTTTTAAAAGGTCCGAATGGAAGTTTGTTTGGTGCAAATTCCGGTGGTGTTGTGCGATTGACTCCTGTTGGTTTACCGGTCGACAGCTTCCGGCTTTCTGCTTCTGTTGGCGCCGGCTCTTACGGATTCTGGCAGCAACATGTAAAGTTCGAAAAGCGAATCGATAATCATGTTTTTTCAATCAGTGAAGCAGTTCAACGTTCGGATGGTTACCGTGCAAACAGCCAGTCGCAACGAATTTATTTCCAGGCCACGGAAAAATGGAATTATAATCCATCATCGGAAGTCAGCGCGTTTTTATTTTATTCCAATCTTGATTACCGCACACCAGGCGGATTAAGGCAGGATCAATGGAATGAAAATCCACGGGCTGCTCGTCCTGCCACTGCCACGCTTCCCGGCGCAAGCGAACAAAAAGCTGGCGTTCATAACCAGACTTTTTACGGTGGAATTCATCATGAACGGCGACTTGGAAAATATTTCCGTCATGTGTTTTCCATCTTCGGATCGTTCACTGAATTTGAAAATCCATTCATCACCAATTATGAGATCCGTAATGAAAATTCTTCCGGTATCCGCTCCTATCTCGAAGCAAAAAACGATCAGCAGAAAAACTTCGCATGGAAAGCTGACATCGGTTTAGAATCACAACAGACGTTATCGAAGATCAATAATTACGAAAATCTCGCCGGCACTCGCGGAACATTAGAAGGAAACGCAATTATTTACGCGAATACGGAATTCTTTTTCTCACGACTTGCACTCGATCTTTATCATCGTCTTTACATCGAAACATCTGCAAGCTTGAATACTTCCCGGTATGAATTCGTGATTAATAATTCTGCCAGTGGATCAAAAAATCTTGCTCCTGAGCTGATGCCGCGACTAGCTTTTTCATTGCTGCTTACAAAATCTTTATCGTGGCGTGCTTCAGCAAGTCGAGGCTACTCCCCTCCTACGCTTGCGGAAATTTACCCTGGCGCTACAGGATTAAATACAACACTTCGTCCAGAAGCCGGATGGAATTACGAAACAGGTTTTCGTTTCCAGGATAAAAAAGGAAGAGCAACCTGGGACGCGTGTGTGTTTTATTACGAATTGGAAAATGCAATTGTAAGACGAATCGATGATAACGGCAATGACTTTTTCCTCAATGCCGGCGGAACAAAACAAATCGGGATCGAGTTTCAAACCACCACTTTATTTTACCAAAGCGAAACCGGATTTTTAAGAAAGCTGCAGCTGATCAACGGAACTACGGTCACCGATTTTGTTTTCAGCAATTACATTTCAGGCGCAAATGATTATTCGGGCAATCAGCTCACAGGAGTTCCTGACTTAGTAATTGTCACCGCGCTTGAGCTTTTATTTCCGAAACGCATTTCATTTTTCTTCAGCCATAATTATACAGAAGCTATTCCGCTTAACGATGCGAATTCAGTTTACGCTTCTTCTTATAATGTATTTGACCTTAAAATCAGCTGGACACATTCCATCAGAAGGCGTTTACTTTTCGGCGCGAATGCGGGTGTGAATAATTTATTTAACGAAAAATATAGTCTGGGTAATGATCTGAATGCTGCTGGCGGAAGATATTATAATGTGGCGCCGGTCAGGAATTATTTTTTGAGTTTGAATTTGCGGTTTGGGTAGTGATTTGGCAGAGGATTTTGTTTTGCATTTTACATAGTTGGTTGGGAATTCAAGTATGCTGGAACTTCACTCCAATTTCATTTAAATAAGTGAATCAGAAAGGAGATTCTGACTTAACAAGCCTTTTCTTCTTCGGCATGAAAACGAAGCGATTTTGCAGTTTGAATTCAGGTGGAGGAGGTCTTAAACCTCCGAGGTTTAAGACCTCCCCCA
>JBKJMR010000213.1:0-5151 GCA_046596275.1 Bacteroidia bacterium
CGGTCATTGTCTACTCCATCATTCGGATCAGCAATTGGTCCTTCGAAAAAGTCAACACCAACAGCAGGAGGATTCGCGCCATAAGTTCCGATAGTCGGAAGCGCACTTGAACCGTCATTCGCATCACCGTTGTAAGTATAACCAAGTCCGCGTGCAACATCACAACCTACATAGTCATCATCATAAGCACCAAGATCGGCATCTGTCCACTGACCGAAATAGGTATCTTCCATTGCTACAGTAGAACGGTTAATGATCTTGTAGCTGTAGAAAGTCATGTTATTGATCTCATCGTTTGTTGAGAACGCAAAAGCCTGTGCATGAATTTCAAGTCCGATTGCCGCAGCACCTGTCTCGGAGTGGATATTTCCTTTATCGTTAAACACCCACCACAACACCTGGTCACCGAAAAGCTGGAACTTAGAACATCCTGCCTGTCCGGTTAAATCAAAACCGGGATAATCGCCGGCCAGGTAGTTATAATAGCCATCACCATCAGCATCATAAAAAGGTGCAAGAAATTGTGCCTGACCGAGAGCCGAGTTTCCGTTACCAGGCCAGTTTTGAATAGACAATGGAACAGAATAACCAGGATAATCGCCCGGGGTTTCAAGGTAAAGTGCATAATCTTCAACTTCTTTTCTTGTGATCTTCCAGTGTTTATCAAAAGCATTACAAGAAGCAAGATCAATGGATACAGTTGTTGTATCCAACGGACCAGGCCAGAAGTCATTACCACTTTGACGGTAAGTCATAGCAGCAACTTTGAGCTGTCCACCCGCATCTAATCCACCAATCCAAAGTGCTCCCGAAAAGATAGAATGAGCATTTCCATCTTTAGGAACTTCATAGCGGGCTGTTGTAAGATCCCACCACATATCACCACCTGTCATGATGGTAGTACGTACGTTATTAATATCAAGATCTGTCTTAGCTGCTGCGGGGGTACAAGAAGCTTGCAACTGATCCTGCGAGTTACCACGGTTGGCCGAAGGATTGCTCTGGCGATTACCGTTGGCTCCATTTTCTCTTGCATTTGCCGAGATGGCAAAGAACATGACTGCTGCAAAAGGAAGAGCGATAAATTGACGCTTGATTTTCATTTTAATTCGATTTGTTTTAAACTTTTTTCTTTTTCTGTATTGGAAAAAAAATCATGCGCTCCTTTAAAAGTCGAGCATCACACCAATGCGGATACGACGGGGAATGCTGTAGTTTGCAGGATTATTTACTTTAATGCTGTACAAGTCACGGAAAGATTGCGGATCATTCTGACTGTTAATGAGCGATTGCGTTTCCGCTGCGTTCAGGTAACCATCATCTGTTGCACTTCCTGTGTAACGGTATACAGCCTGGATGTTTCTTGTGTTGAGTACGTTTAACACCTGGAGATAGATGTTAAGGTTAGCAAGCTTTGCATCTTTGGTTTCGCTTCCGCCCCATTTCAAATCAACGTTTTTGTCGATTCGAAGGTCAACACGAATCTGCCATGGAAGACGTGATCCGTTAATAGAACCCTGGAGGTTAGAACGTGCCGCAACACCAAACTGACCTTCAGGAGTTACGTTAGACTGTGCGGAGTATGGTGTACCGGAACCTGCACGGAATACCATGTTAGCACCTACGTTGTTAAAGATCTTTGTAGATTTTTTTCCTACAACCGGACCGTGGTAATTTCCACCTGAACCGAAACGGTAATCAACGTTAGCAACAATTGCATGGCGCTGATCAAAATCGAGTGGAATAGTTGTACGAAGGTTTGGCTGACCTGCAGAGATAAGGTTAACCGCTGCTGCTGCTCCTGAACCTGTACCATCAGCAAACTGGAGTGTATAGCTAGCTGTAAGCTGAACACCATTTGTGCGGCGAAGGTCATAAGCAACTGTGAATCCTTTTGCTGTACCGAAATCGATGTTACCGTACGTATTGTAATTCGCAGGGTAAGCATAGTTAACAGCAACCACCTGGATCATATCACGGAACTCACGATAGAAAGCAGAAATTGTGATCGCTGCATTTTTACGTGCGCTGAGTGTTTGTGTGAAACCAAGCTCGTAATCGGTTGTACGCTGTGGTTTCAAATCAGGATTGTTGTTGAACAAACCAACACGGTTAGCGATGTAGTAATACTGGATCGGATCCAAACGGTAACCGTCTGTCGGACGCTGTGTCAATACATCATAGTGAGCGAAGAAGTTAGCTTCCTCAGAAATAGGGAAAGCAAACGCGATACGCGGCATGAAGTTGATCTGTGGCTGGTAATCTTTGAATGCTTTCGCGCTGATTGTTGTCGCTGTCGGATCAACGAGGTAAGGTTGAACTTGTCCATTTGAACCTACGATAAGAGAAGGATCTGCAATTTCATTTCCCTGCGCATCGTACCATGTATTCTCATCGCGGTAACCTGTAATTTCGTTAGGCTGCGGTGCATCCACATAGACCACGAAATCATCACCCATATTATCAGGATGCGAGAAATTGCTTACCTCTTTAACTGTTAATGCTTCCTGGAAAAGGAATCTGTCTTTCAATACTTTCTGGTTAGCATCGAAACGGTCGATACGAAGACCTACGTTGAATTTCAAATCTTTGAAGTCAAATTTATCCTGGATGTAACCAGCCATGTAGATCGGGCGGAAAGCACCGATTGAACGTGAAAGATTTCCGTTTGCATCTTCTTTTGTGAAGAAATCTTCAAAAGATGTGTTTCCTGTTGTACGTTTTCCTGTGTGATCGTAACCGAAGTAGCTCACAACGTTGTTACCATCAAGAAGCATATCTTCTGCAGAGAACATATCCAGTGTGTAGAAATCAGGGCCGTAAGCATCGATATCTAACCAATCTGTATTTGTAGCTGACATGCCTAATTTCTCACGCATGCTCTTGTCAAAATATTTCTGCTGGTCGCCATCATAATAACGATCGTAGAGGTAAACATTAAAATTACCTGCATCATAAATTGTAGGATTCGCTAAATCAAGCTGTGTAGTGTGGAAGTTTGCAAGCTGGCGCATACGCTCCCAAAGGTTAAGGGGAGAAAGTGAATAACCTCTTTCAGTACGCTGCTCAAATTCAAAACCAACCTGTATAGCGTGATTTTTGATATCGGCAGAGAAACTGGTTGCGATACGGAATTGGGTCATGTCATCAATGATATAACCGTTGTACTGACGGCCTGTGTTATACCAGAGAGAATAAACGTTACCCGGACGGTCACCATTCAAAAGACCAAGATTAGCACGTACTGTTGTAGCGTTACCATTCATGGTGTAATATTCATCACCTGACTCAGAGCTCGGATCAACATACGATCCAAGGTTGTTGAATACGTAATTTGTATAAACCGACTCCAGTGGATTTGGTGAATCAACAAGATTACCATCCTGGTCAATATAATTCGGTGAGTAAGTAATTGCAGAATCAGAATAAGCTGTCTGTACAATTCCGAACAATGTATCTGAACCTACAATTACAGTTCCCGGAGCGAATGTGCGGGTTTTGTATTGATTGAAAGTTCCGATGTGACCATAATCGAAATAGTTGTCTTTATGGCTTTCATCCTGCGTTACGTTCATCACTTTGGTATAACCAACCTGGAGTGTGTAGTACGCATTTTTAATGTTAGAAGCAGATTTTTCGCTTTCAGAACCCTGTGAACCGAAACGCTGTGTCAAACGGCCATAAACCCTCCATGTATTATTTACATGCAATGGGTTGTTGGATGGATTGTACAACGCGTACTCATAAATGTATTCGTTATAACGGTTATAATCGATCGATCCGCCAAAAGTAAGGTTGAGGTTTTCTGTTGGTTTGAAATCAAGCTTTGCGTTCAAACGAAGTGTGCGTGAACCAACATTCTGACGTGCTTTGATTTTCTCAAGATCGCTTGCGTAAACAAATTCAGTATTACGAACGAAACCTGCGCCATTCGGAGCCGGGCGAAGCGGGTTTTGTTCTAAATCCTGTAATTTTTCGTCTTTTACTTTATATGTACCACCTGCAGAAGGATCAGGATCTTTTTCAACACTTCCTTCACCGGAAAGAATGAAACCAAGGATCGGACGAACGTTCCCTGTGGTATCTTTTTTCATCCAGATTGGTCCGCCAACGCTGAAACCAACGAAGTTGTAACCATAAGCATCAAGGAGTTCGGAAGTGATCAACTCTACTCCACCGAAATATTCGCTTTGCGGACCACGTGTTGTAATGTTGATTACACCACCAGTTGCATCACCGAATTGCGCCGGAACACCACCTGTGATAACACTTACCTGCTCGATAGATTGCTGTGGAAGATTCGCAGAACCGATTACACGCTGACCATCGATGAAATAAGCAGTACCACCGTCACGCATACCGCGCATGTTGACAGCTTTTCCTTCGTCGGCCTGGTAAACACCGGCTGTGGTTGAAGCAACCGAGTTAATATTTTTAGAAGGCATCGCGAGGAATTCCTCACGTGTTACCGTTCCACCCGATTTTGTATCCGGGTCAATCAACGGCTCTCTATAATCGACAATTACTGCCTCAGTCATAGTAACACTGGTAGCACCAAGTTCGATTTGTTGAAGACCGGTGAGATAGGTCGTTTTCAAATCTGAAACGATTACACCATTGATGGTTACTGCCTGGTAACCGGTATACTGTATTTTAACAGTATACACACCGGCATTCAGAGGCTTGATAGTAAATTCCCCATCAAGATCGGTTTGTGCACCGCCTGCGGTGACACCATTCATAGAAACGGTGACAACAGCAAAAGGGACACCTTCCCGAGTAGCTTTATCAACAACTTTCCCATTGATTCCCCCGCCACTTTGAGCAAAGGAGGTTGTCACGCCAGCTAATAGAATAGCAAGAACAACGTAGAGTTTTCGCAGCATAATGATTCTGTTTCGTGATGTTGTATAGGTCGTCCAATTTAGGTCGGTAAATATAGAAATTTATGTTTCTGGTGAGCAAATTTAGTTTTAACATAAATTTACATGTCCAGATTCATCTTTATTGGCTGGAAATCAGCGGCAAAAGATTTCAGTTTCTGCATTTACCTGTTAATTCAGTAGTATTAACCGACTGCGGGGGATGTTGCAGCGGGGGCGGTTTGACCTGGGATGAAAATTAACCGCCCTACCGTCTCCCGGATTTCAG
>JBKJMR010000419.1:0-5305 GCA_046596275.1 Bacteroidia bacterium
GCATTTAACATCTAGCAATTTGAAACAAGTTCTAATTCTCAGCTGCATTTTACGGTTGAAACTCTTTGTGCATTACCAATCTTTAAAAATACCAAAGTTAATGACTCAGGATTGATGTTGGATTATTATTTAAATTTGATTATTCTCTCAAATCTTCTAATAAAAAGTCAGGGTTTCCCCACTCAAGGTCACACCATCACCTCCTCGGACTTAAATGCTTAAGAATGTTTTTTTATCCGTTCGCTTTCGCCTGCTGCGGAACGATCTCATTAAAAGACTGAACCAATCCTTTATCTCCCCATCTTAGAAATTGAAAGCGCAAACATGCCGTTCATTTTATCGCCGCTGAAAGATAATTCGGTTTTTACGGGCTTACCGGTTTCAATCACTTGTACATAATGGTCAAACAATCCATTTGTTTTTGCAACAGGAAAAACGGTGAGAAAGGTTTTTGCCTTTTCTTCATCCGTAATTTTTAAAAGTTCTTCGGCCGCTTTGTTGAACATGCTGAATTTAAAATCAAGCACTTTGCCCGAAAAACCAGAAACAGCTTCCAGCGCAAACAAACCTGTCAATGATGCATTTAAAACACTCTGAAGCATTTCCGCTTGCCGCACAGCCTGTTGTTCCAGCGCTTTTGTAGCCGTGATATCCAGGTAATTCAGGAGGTAACCATCATTGAATTTCACAATAGACAAGCCTACCCATTGGTTTCTTGGCTTTGCAAAAATTTCGACGTAAACAGGCGTTCCGGTTTCGACAACCTTTACACACATTTCAAAATATCCCGTCTGGCCGCGAATAAGCATCAGCTCTTTCACCGTGTATTTATTCAAATCTTCGAGGGAAAAAGCTATTATTTCCGCCGTCTTCTGATTAGAAAGTTTGTGGCGGAAATCCTCGATCTTATCCTCTTTATTTCTAATCGATTCGTACAGCGAAATTCCATACGGCGAATTGCTGATAAGCTGGTTCAATAAATCGGCTTGCAGGTTTTTTTCATTCCGCGTTTTTTCGAGCAAGGTCGTGTCGCGTGTAATACACAGAATTCCATTTTCAACTTTGCTTCGTTGAACGCTTAGATATTTTTCCGTTCCGGGGCTGTGGAAAGTGAATTCCACCTGCTCGCCTGTATTCCAAACATGCAGGCACTGCTCAAATATCCGCTGCCGGTTAACTTCATCCACTAATGCAGTAGAACGGAGTTTTGATTTTAACACCTGCTCTTTTGTTGCTTTCAGAATTTGACAAGCTGCGGCATTACAATAGCCGACTTTAAAATCGACGGGAACTTTTTTATCAGACGAAAAAACCGGGGTAAACCAAACTACTGAATCGGGCTGACGGTCAAATAGCTTTGTGACAAATGCCATGGGGGAATTAAATTTTATCAAAGATACTGGCAGCGATAATATATTGCCCTTATTTGAACCAAGAATTAATCAGGCGTTGTTTGGGGAAATCAACCCTTTATAAACCTGCTGGTGCTGCCAATAAACTACCAGGCATTCTTCATTTCACCAATCCCAATGGCATTTCTATAATAAATTCCGCGCCTGCTCCGGGCCTGCTTTCCACGCGTATCGTTCCGCCTAAAGTTTCCACCTGTGTTTTTACCATAAATAATCCTAAGCCTTTTCCCTCTGTGTTGTAATGAAATCGCTTATACAGTCCGAAAACTTTATCCCCATGCTTTTCAATATCTATCCCGGCACCATTGTCCTTAAATGAAATTTTAATTTTTTCGGAATCGGTTTCGGAATGAATTTTAATGTACGGCATTACTCCCGGCTGACGGTATTTTATGCTGTTTGAAATCAGGTTATAAAAAATGCTGTACAGGTAACTTTTGATGGACGTGATCTTTTCTACCGCAGCAAAATCGGTTTCGATCTGCACATTTTCTTTTTCAATGACATTGTGAATGCTTGATTTTATTGCCTCTACCAATTCGTTAAAATTAACAGTCTCTTTGTATTCATTGATTTCTGACCGCACTTCTAATATCTTATTCAAATCTTTAAGAACGTCGTCGAGCTGTTCTGCTGCTTTAGTTAAAAAACCCTCGATCCTTGTCCGGTCGTCTATTGAAATTTGCTGTTGAAGCACATTACAAAGTCCTTTGATATTGACCACCGGAGCACGCAGATTGTGAGAAACGATGGTTGCGAATTGTTCAAGGTTTGTACTGTGCTGAATAATATTCATAACCATTTTTTCGCGCTCAGCTTCCGCGAGCTTTACTTGTGTAACGTCGCGCGAATAGCAAGCGGTCCCGATTATTTCTTCCCCTTTCCGAATAGGATAATAAGAGATTTCCGTCCAGGATTCAACCAGGTGATGAAAATGTTCGGGTTCCATAAATGATTCGCCTGCAAATGCGCGTTCGTATAATTTTTTAAAATGCTCCCGCATTTCCGGTGTATGTGATGCCGCGAGCACATCTCCTCCCCGCTCAACCGGTGCTTTGAATCTCACTTTCCCTGCTTCATCGAATGGTATGTTGGATGTTATCAATTTAAAATCACGGTCCACACTCCACATCAGATCATTCGTATTATTGATCAGCGCGTTAAGATTGTTTTTGTCAAACTCCTGGTGTTCTTCGGCTATTTTCTTTTCGGTAATATCCCTGAAATTGGAAACGAAAGCAAGAATTTCAGGTTCATGAAGCATATTTGTCAATGTTCCTTCGCACCAGATCCATCTTCCGTCCTTATGCATGAGGCGGTATTGAAAGGAAAAGGAGGAGCCCGGAGTTTCCAGGATAATTGCCCTGTTTTTAAACAGATCCGGCAGATCATCAGGGTGAAAAAAAGTGAAGGCTGATTTTTCTAAAATCTCCTCCTTCGAATAACCAAAGGTGCGCGTAACAGAGGGACTTCCATATATAAAATTGCCTTCAATACTTGTAAGCATTTTCATATCCGTGCTTTTTTCAATTAACGACCGGAATAATGCTTCGCCTCTTAATAATTTTTTGTCGGTAGCTATTTGTCTTTTCGCATTTTCGAAAACATTAAGCGCAAAAGAAATATCATTTGTCACCTCAACAAGCAAGTTGATCTCATCTTCACCCGAAAAATTGAGCTCGGTGGAATACAGGTTAAAAGTCCCTACGATGATGCCGCCTTTTCTTAGTGGTAAGACCAGGCATGAATTAATACCACGCGCTAAAGCAAACGCTCTCCAGTGTACCAGCTTAAGATCATTCCGGATATCATTACAAATGAAATATTTCTCCGTTCTTAATACAACAGATTGCGGACCTCCGGTATCATAAGTGGTTTTATTAAACAAGTGCAGGTCTTCCTGTGCAATGCCAAATTGCTCAACGAGGGAGATCGTTTTTTCCTCAAAATCAAAAAAGCCAATCCACGCCATCTTAAATTTGCCGAATGCAATGGCCATCTCACATGCATTGCGAAAAAGTGATGCCTCGTCTTTTACACGTACAATATTCTGGTTGACCTCGCTGATAAAATTGTACAGGCGATTTACTTTGTAAAGCTTTTCATCCGTGATCTTTTTCTCCTGTTTTTCCTCCGCGTCTTTAAGTGCCCGCTGAATTTTAGGCACAAGCGTATATAGCTTGTCTTTTATTGTGTAATCGGTCACGCCGTTTTTGATAAGCTCCACTGCCCTTTCTTCTCCGATCGTGCCGGAAACAACAATAAACGGCCTGCCCGGAATTATCTCCTCCGTTATTTTAAAAGCCCTCAGGCCATCAAATGACGGAAGTGAATAATCGGACAATACAACATCCGGATTAAATTCTTCAAGCGAAGTCCGCAAGCCGGCTTCACTTTGTGTTACCAACGACTCATAATTAATTCCACTCTTATCCAATTCATACAGGATAAGATCGATGTCGCTCTTGCTATCTTCAATAATTAATATTTTAGTTTTCACGCTTGTTTTTGTTAATGCAGGGTTAAATGGGCGGCTGGTTGATTATCATCCAATACAGCCCGAGGTTAGAGATCGCAACACGGAATTTCTCAAACTCCAGCGGCTTTACTACATAACTATTCACCCCCAGCTCATAACATCGCTTTATATCCGGGTCCTCTTTGGAAGAAGTAAGTATTACAACAGGAATTCTTTTTAATCGTTCGTCTTCCCTTATTCGCTGCAGCACTTCCAGGCCATTTACTTTTGGCATTTTTAAATCCAGCAAAATCACCTTTGGCACATCGGCAATGTTCCTTCCGGCATAGCTTCCTTCTGCAAAAAGATAATCGAGCGCCAGCGAGCCATCTTTTAAATGCAAAACATTATTCGCCACGTTATTTTCGTTCAATGCATTTATGGTCATTTCAGCATCACTCGAACTGTCTTCGATCAATAAGACCATGTTTTCTACCGGCATCTTATTTGGTTTTATTTAAGGTAAAAAAAAACGTTGCGCCTTCTCCTTCTTTTCCTTCTGCCCAAACTGTTCCTCCGCACTTGATTATAATCCGCTGCACAATTGCTAATCCAACACCGGTTCCTTCAAATTCTTCATCCGCGTGAAGCCGCTGAAACACTCCGAACAGCTTATCCACATAACGCATATCGAATCCGGCGCCGTTGTCTTTTACAGAATAAACGATCTGATTCTCTTTCTCCTCAGAATTAATTTCGATAACCGTCCGCTCTTTGAATTTTGAATATTTAATGGCATTGGAAATTAAATTCAGCCACACTTGTTTTATAGCAACAGGATCTGCCACCGCCGGAAGCAACTGCTTGACCCCGATCTGTATTTCGCGGGAAGGGTGATCATTCTTTAAATCAATGCAAAGCTCTGTCACCAGCTCATTCATTTGAACAACATCTTTTACCAGCTCCTGTCGTCCAATGCGTGAAAAGTTGAGCAGATCGTCAATAAGCTGTCCCATCTTTTTTGAATAGAGAATGATGTTATTCATCAGCCGGTCTGTTTCAGGATTTTCATTCGCTACAGCCAGCTTTCCTTTTAGCATTTGCGTATAGCCCTGTATGGCTCGCAGCGGTGCGCGTAAATCGTGTGATACGGAATAGGAAAAAGACTCGAGCTCTTTATTTACTGATTCCATTTGCATGGCGCGGGCTAATTTCATTTCGTTCTGATAGGCAAGCTCAGTGTTTGCAATAAGCAGCTCTGCAGCACGTTTTTCTTTTTCACTGTTTTGGAATGTTAGCTCCTGGTTGGCAATGATTAATTCTGCCGCCCGCTTTTCTTTTTCTTCATTTTGAAAAACAAGTTCTTTGTTTGCCCTTGCATGATCGGCCTCTGCTTTTTTACGTCCTGAAATATCACGCGCAATTTTTGAAATGC
>JBKJMR010000545.1:0-5631 GCA_046596275.1 Bacteroidia bacterium
GTCCGAAGTCGCCTGATTTCCAATTAAGCGTTAACGATAGTGATCTTGTCATTCACGTTACACAACAAACACAATACAATGTTTACCGTGTTGGCGTGCGCACAACTTCAAATGACTGGGATTCTGTTTACACATTTACCGGAACGCTGGACGATACGATTGATGTTCCGGCTTCTGCCTGGTATTATGTCAGCATTTGTTCGGTTGATACCAATGGAATTGAAAGTATTTTTTCACGTGAATACAATACAACGCCTGTTGGAATTTCAGAATACATAAAACAAAATCCGGGCGTTACATTATTGCAAAATCGTCCAAACCCGTTTGATGAAACTACTTACATGGTTTTTCGCGTTGATAAAATGCCGGAATATAAAAACGCTTCCATGCGCATTACAGATCTTTCGGGCAAGCTGATTAAAGAAATGCCTGTTGATCTTCAATTGGGAATGAATGAAGTTTTATACGAACACGGTTACGGCGCGACTGGAGTTTTGTTGTATTCGCTTGTAATTGATGGTACTATTATTTCTACGAAAGAGATGATATTTGCAAATTGATCTCGACCTCGATACATCTCGTCAGATTAACTTTTGTTAATTACAATTGAGATTATTTCTGACGAGACACTCGGTCTGACAATTCAATGTTGAGAACATTTTATTGTCTGCACGAGTAAAATTAAATTTTAAAGCAATAACCCAATATTAAAAAGATTTATGCCTGAAATACAATTAGTAGAATGTCCGCGTGATGCGATGCAGGGGATTCACACTTTCATTGAAACGGAAAAAAAAGTAGCTTACATTAATTCGCTTATGAAATGCGGATTTGATACGCTTGATTTTGGAAGTTTTGTTTCGCCTAAAGCAATTCCACAATTAAAAGATACAGCTCATGTGCTCGAAAATCTTGATCTCAGCTCTTCCAATACGCAGCTGCTTGCTATAGTTGCAAATGCGCGTGGGGCAGAAGATGCTTTGAATTTTGAAGAGATCGATTATCTCGGTTATCCTTTTTCCATTTCTGAAACATTCCAGCTGCGCAATACGAATGCAACCATCGCAGAATCACTTGTGCGTGTGGAGGAAATTCAAAAGCTGTGCCTGAAGAAAAATAAAAAGCTCGTGGTTTATATTTCCATGGCATTCGGAAATCCGTATGGCGATGCGTGGAATGCGGAAGTTGCTGTTCAATGGACAAAGAAACTTTCCGAAATGGGAATAAGGATCATTGCGCTCTCGGATACGATCGGCGTTTCAAATAAAGAGAATATCACCTCACTTTTTTCTTCCATCATCCCAGAGTTTCCGAAATTGATCATCGGCGCTCATCTTCACACCACACCCGACACCTGGCGAGAGAAAGTAGAAGCCGCATGGAATTCAGGATGCAGAAGATTCGATCACGCAGTAAAAGGATTCGGTGGTTGCCCGATGGCCGCAGATAAATTAACCGGTAACATGCCAACCGAAAAAGTGCTCGAATTTTTGGTAGAGAAAAAAGTGGAAACCGGCATTAACATGGAAGCATTTTCACAGGCAATGATTTTGTCAGGGTCAGTTTTTCCGGTGGAGGGGCAATAGTCATCCGCCGCGGCGGAGTCCGTAGAGACGCGATGCCTGCCTGCGGGAGTACATGCAAGCGCGGCGGCAGGGAGGCCTCGCGTCCTTTTACAGGAAATATTCAATCGTCAGTATCAATAATCATTATCAGTAATTCATTTCTCAATTACCCGGTTACCATCCCGATCTTTTATCGGGATGGATTATCAAATCCCGCTCTTTACCGCGGAGTCGCAGAGTCGCGGAAGTGCGCGGAGAAATTGTTTAATTGATTAATTCTCAATTACCCAGTTACCAGACTTGTCCTGAGCTAGTCGAAGGGTTACGAGATTATCAAATCCCTCCCATTGCATGCTCCCCTAAAGCAAAAATCCCGGTAATTAGCCGGGATCTTCATCGAAGTTTATTCGAAATTATCTGTTTCCAAGATCTTCGAAGCTCACATCATTCGTAGAAGGAGCGTGCGTGTGATCAACGTTGTGATTGGTTTCAACATTAGTATTGGCATGCTCACCATTTACGTGGTGATGATGCTGCACAGGAGGACCACCCGGATTATTTTCGTTAATGAAATTAATAACTTCCATTAATCCATCTGCGAATTTTTCAAAATCTTCTTTGTAGAGGAACAATTTGTGCTTCTCGTAATGAAATTTTCCATCATCACCGAAACGCTTTTTGCTTTCTGTGATCGTTAGATAATAATCATTTCCTTTAGTCGCTTTCACGTCAAAAAAGTACGTGCGCTTCCCTGCTTTAACCGGTCTTGAAAAAATTTCCGGTTGATCATTGTACCTGTTGTCCTGGTTTCCGTTTCCGTCGTAGTTCATGCTATGATTTGGTGGTTGTTAAACAAAATTATAAAAAAAAGGATACCCCCAACATCAGCATTATAGCATTTAAAAGGGTTTTGGCTATTTTCGCAGCGCAAATACATCCGTAACAAAAATAAACACATGAAAAAATTCTACTTTATTCCCCTCTTTTTGCTGCTTTTTAGCGCGAAAATGTACGCTCAACCTGCAGGATGGGCTTATTCGGCACCTTACCAGGTTGTTGAGAATTCTGGTACGCTGGTTACAAACTACCAGGCAAAACTTACCATTAACACCCAGGCACTCATCGGCGCGGGTCAAATGCTTGCTAATGGAAATGACATCCGTTTTGGTAAAAATTGTAACGGATCAATACTTTACAATTATTGGATCGAATCGGGAATAAATACCGCTTCCACAGTGATCTGGGTGAAGATCGACACGCTTTTTCCATCTGCAACCCGAACATTTTATATGTTTTACGGGAATGCTTCTGCCAGCACGGTTTCAGCTATACAGGGCACGTTTAACGGACCTATGTCAGCTACCGATAGCACTGCTAATACATCATTAAGCGGTTCTGCAAATGCACAACGCGGTTTCCGTTTTGCCCCGACAGAGGACATTCTTGTTACAGCATTCGGTAAATCTGAACCAAGCGCAAATCCAAGAACTGTAACGTTATTTAATTTCGCAACACAAGCCGTTTTATCCCAGCAAGTGGTAAACGGACCTTCAGCACAATGGTCGTATCAGAATATTCCATCGCCGATCTGGATGACGCAGGGAACACAGTATTTGCTTGAAATTTTCTTTCCGGCAGGAGATGATGCGTATTATTACGGAGCATCACCAACAGTGGGTCAGCATATTTTCTATTTCGATATGCGTTATTGCAACGGCTGTACACCAAATACATTTCCTACCAGTTCAGTCAGCGGAATGCTTTATGGTTATGTAGATATGTGGTATTGGACAAAAAATAACGTTTCTCCGGCCCCTACAATTTCTACTGGAACTGTATTAACGTACAACGCGCTGGATGTTTCTTTTTGTTCCGGTGATTCAGTTTTAGCAGGAACAACTGCTACAGGTGGCACTGGCCCATATTCCTATTCATGGTCGCCGGCAACAGGACTTTCTTCACCAACGTCCGGCACAACTTATGCAAGTCCGGCAGCAACAACCTCTTATACTGTAACCATTACAGACAATACAGGTTGTGTAACAACAGACAATGTAACTGTGACAGTAAATCAGCTTCCGATTGTATCTGCAACAGCAATCAATGATTCTATTTGCCCCGGAGATACAGCTATGATGTATGCAACCGGTACAGCTTTTATGTACATTTGGCAACCGGGAAATATTATGGCAATGACCTGGCCGGCGAGTCCATCGGTTACTACGAATTATACGGTTACAGGTACAGATGGAAATGGTTGTTCTACCACCACAACACAAATGGTAACCGTTACAACGCCACCTTCTGTTTCTATTACAGGAAACTATTCGTTTGCTTGCAGTAATGCAATAAACCAATTGACATTGACAGGAAACGGCGCAGCAACGTATGATTGGAATTCAGGCGCAGGAACAGGAACAACTTTTAACGATACGCCAACAGCAAGCGAGACCTACACAGTTGTAGGAACAGATGCTTTCGGTTGTTCTGATACAGCGAATTATTCCGTTACCATACTCCAGGCTCCGGTAGCAAGCGCATCTGCTTCGGATGACAGCATTTGTCCGGGAACATGTGTTACAGTTACAGGAACAGCTACAGGCGGTAATCCTCCTTACGTTTATAACTGGAGCCCGAACACCACTACATCATCATTCACCGTTTGTCCAACCACTACAACATGTTATACATTAACTGTAATGGATGGTAACGGCTGCATGGATAACATTTTATATTGTGTGAATGTGGACAATTCATTAAACGTTGTTTCAACCGGACCATCCGCAATTTGCCTTGGAGATTCTGCAACTTTATTTGCTTCAGGACCGGGAATTGCTACGATCAGCTGGACACCTTCTTCAAGTCTGAATCCATCTACCGGTTTCGTTGTAGATGCAAGTCCATCTGTAACTACAACTTATACAGTAGTTGCAACTTCATTTGCAGGATGTTCCGATACAACAACTCAAACACTTATTGTAAATCAATTGCCATCTGTAGCTTTTACATCGTCGTTGAATACAATTTGTCTCGATGATGCAGCAGCAACTTTATCAGGTGGTTCTCCGGCTGGCGGAACTTACACTGGTCCGGGAGTTTCAGGAACAACATTCACCCCGATGACAGCAGGTAACGGAACACATTCGATTACTTACACCTATACAGACGGAAACAATTGTTCAGCTACTGCAACAGACAATGTGGTTGTTGATCCTTGCACCGGAGTTAACGAAACAAATGGAATTGATGGTGTTTCTGTTTTCCCGAATCCGTTCTCTACGTTGATTACAATCAATCGAATTGCAACTGATGAAGTAACAGTAAATATTTTCGATGCAGAAGGTCGCCTGGTAATGAGCAAACAAACCAGCGGAACAAAAATCGAAATCGAAACAGCAGCGCTTGCAAATGGAATTTATTCGCTTCAGCTTATCGACGCAACCGGAACAAAAACATTCCGCATAGCGAAGAATAACTAAGAGGGGAAATAGAAATCAGGAAAATAAGAAAAGAGGTTGTCCGCAAGGATGACCTCTTTTTTTGTAATTAAAATCCTCCAACTATTGGATTTAGAATTTTCGATTCGGATGGATTTTCGAATTTTCGAATTTGGATAGATTTGGAATTTTCGAATTTCGAATTTTCGAATTTGAATTTCCTTCTACTGCAAATCTTCCACCTGCTTCTTATAAAGTTCCCTGTAAACACCATTCTTCTCCAACAAGTCAGCATGCGTTCCTGACTCAACCACTTTTCCTTCATCCAGCACAATGATCTGGTCGGCGTAACGTACAGAAGAAACACGATGAGAAATGATTACCGTTGTTTTGCCTGACATTATTCGCCGCAGGTTTCCTAAAATTTCATCTTCGGTTTCAGTATCAACAGCAGAAAGACAATCATCGAAAATTAATATTTGTGGCTGCTTCAGAATTGCTCTTGCTATAGAAATACGTTGTTGTTGTCCGCCTGATAAAGTAACACCGCGTTCACCAACAAGCGTATCGAATTTTTCAGGGAATTCCATAATGTTGGCATACACTGCTGCGTCTTTCGCTGCTTGTTC
>JBKJMR010000598.1:0-13166 GCA_046596275.1 Bacteroidia bacterium
GCGTGAGCTTGCACGTGAAGCCAGCAAAAATCAGCAGGCACATTCTTCTTCATCCAAAAGCGGAAGCGCACAGGGCGAAGAAGAGGAAGAAAAAATGGAAGGTTATTTACAGTTCAAACGCTGGGAATATTTCATGGAACCCCGCGTATATCCTTCCGGTGATCTCAGCCTTCCTTCTACCAACTGGCAGCGTTTCCAGGATTACCTCAACAGCAATCCCGCAGCGATGCAGCAATATCAATCGGGACAAGGAAATACTGCTGCGCGAATCGGCGGACCAAACAATTCCATCCAGTCGAGCACGTGGACGTTTGCTGGTCCGACAGGTGCGCCTACAGGTGCAGGTGCAGGCCGCATCAATTTCATTCGCGTCGATCCTACAAATGCAAATACAATCTGGGTGGGTGCGCCTGCCGGTGGTTTGTGGAAAACAATAAATGGTGGCGCAAGCTGGACAACCAATACAGATTTTCTCACTGTGATCGGCGCAAGTGATCTGGCCATAGACCCAACGAATACGCAGACTTTATATCTCGCAACCGGAGATGGCGATGCAGGAGATACGTATTCAATCGGTGTTTTGAAATCTACTGATGGCGGAACAACTTGGAATACAACAGGCATGGTGTGGACGCCAAATCAAGGTCGCCTCATTCGTAAATTATTGATCCATCCAACTACGCCGACAACCATCATGGCATTTACAAATGTCGGGATCTGGCGTACGACCAACGGAGGAACAACGTGGTCGCAAATAATTACCAATGGCATTTATGATGCTGAATATAAGCCGGGCGATCCGAATACAGTTTACGCTTGCGGAACTTCATTCTTTAAATCAACAGATGGCGGCGCATCATGGTCGACCATCACATTAGGATTACCTGCTGCTGCAAATGTGGATCGTCTTGCAATTGCAGTTACTGCGGCGAACACCGGTTACATTTATATGATTGCAGGAAGTGCGGTCAATGATGGATTTTATGGGTTCTACCGCTCTACAAATTCAGGAACTTCATTTACACAGATTACAGTTACTTCTCCTGCCAATGTTCTCGGCTGGAACAGCAATGGTGCAGATGTGGGCGGACAAGGCTGGTATGATCTTGTCATCGATGCTTCTCCTACGAATGCGAATGAAGTGTGTGTCGGCGGTGTCAATATCTGGCGCACAACCAACGGCGGAACTTCATGGACGCTCAATGCGCACTGGACAGGATCCGGCGCTCCGTATGTTCATGCCGATCATCACGCAATGGTTTACACAAGCGGAACAACCATGTTCGAAGGTTGTGATGGCGGTGTTTTTAAAACAACAAACAATGGCGCAACGTGGATTGATATTTCTGCCAACTTATGCATCGCACAAATTTATCGCCTCGGACAATCTGCTTCGAACGCAACGTTGTGGATCACCGGTCACCAGGATAATGGAACGAATTTAAAAAATGGTGCGTCGTATGTTGGAACGATGGGAGGTGATGGAATGGATTGTTTTATTGACCGTACAAATAATAATGTAATGTATGGTTCGCAATACAATGGCTCGCTTAACCGGTCAACAAATGGCGGCGGAACATGGAATGGAATTAATACAGGATTGACAGGAAATGCGCCGTGGGTTACAGCATGGTACCAGGATCCGGCAACAGCAAATACACTTTATTGCGGTCGCACGAATTTATTCCGATCAACAAACCAGGGAACAAGCTGGTCAGCGGTTGCAAGCGCAGTTCCCGGCACAGGAACAATTGTTGATTTTAAAATTGCGCCATCGAATAATCAAATTATTTATGTTGTGAAATCAGGCGCAGTTTACAAAACTGTAAATGCCGGCGGTGCGTGGACAACCATTACAGGAACACTTCCGATTGCTTCTGCTGCTATTTCGCGTGTTGATGTAAAACCTTCTGATCCGAATACCGTCATTGTTACGTTCTCCGGTTATTCGAATAATAATAAAGTTTTCAAAACAACAAACGGCGGAACAACATGGACAAATATTTCCACCGGCCTTCCGAATCTTCCTGTCAATTGCGTTCGTTTCGATGCGAGCTCTGCTATCGAAGGTGTTTATGTCGGGGGTGATGTTGGTGTGTATTACATGGACAATACATTCTCTTCGTGGCAGCCTTACTTCACAAGTCTTCCGAACGTTCCTGTTTTTGATTTGGAAGTTTATACATTAACAGGAAAACTTCGTGCTGCATCTTATGGTCGCGGCGTTTGGGAAGTTGATGTTTACAATCCGGGAACACTTGCGCCGATTGCACAATTCTCAGCAAGCACCTATACAACATGCATTGGTTCACCGGTCAACTTCACTGATCTTTCTTCCTTCACTCCTACCGGCTGGACATGGACCTTCCCGGGCGGGACACCTGCAACCTCTACCACACAAAATCCCGCAGGCGTTATTTGGTCAACAGCAGGAACATATACGGTTACGTTAACTTGCTCCAATGCAAACGGAACAAGCGCACCGGCAACACGCGTAATTACTGTGCTCGGATCACAAGCTCCGCCATTGACAGAAGGATTCCAGACGGTAACATTTGTTCCTGCCGGATGGACGGCAAACAATATTAATAATGACGGACTCTTCTGGACAAGAGCGAATGTCGGAGCAGCAAGCACGAACAGCGCGATGTTCGATAATTACAATATGGATGTTGCAGGTGCCATTGATGAAATGTGGGCGCCAAGATTAAATGCTTCTTCATTCTCTACTTTGTCAATGACATTTGATGTGGCCTACGCACGTTACGATGCAACATATTCCGATTCGCTCGAAGTGCGTGTGTCAACAAACTGCGGTGCAACATGGACAACTGTTTACCTGAAAGGCGGAACCAACACAGTGGGAAATCTTGCAACCGCGCCAGATCAAACCGCTACTCTTTTTGTTCCGACATCAGCACAATGGCGGAATGAAACGGTTTCGCTTAATGCATATGCAGGACAAGCAAGCTTATTGATCGTATTCAGAAACCGCGGCCATTACGGACAAGGATTGTATTTAGACAATATCAATATCACCGGTACTGCTTCAGCTGTTCCGAATGCAACATTTACCGCAAGCGCCACAACCGCTTGTGCAGGAACACCGATCAATTTCACTGACGGTTCGAACAGCTCGCCAACATCATGGACCTGGACATTCCCTGGCGGAACACCATCGTCTGCAACTACACAAAACGTAACGGGTGTGGTGTGGAATACTGCCGGAACCTATACAGTTACACATACTGCTACAAATGGTTCGGGAACAGGAACAACAACACAAGTTATTACGATTACCGCGTTGCCAACTATTACAACCACAACATCAGGCGCAACAATTTGTTCAGGCAACAGCACAACGATTACCGGCGCAGGCGGCGTAACTTATAACTGGATGCCCGGAAATTTAACCGGAACAACCGTTACTGTTTCACCTGCAACCACAACCACCTACACGGTAACAGGAACAAATGCTGCAGGTTGCACAAATACAGCAACGCGTACAATCACAGTTACACCAACGCCAACCATAACTGTCACTGCAACCAGCACCAGCATCTGCACAGGAAACTCCACCACACTCACCGGAACAGGAGCAACAACGTATACCTGGATGCCGGGAAATTTATCAGGAACTTCTGTAACTGTTTCGCCTGCCACAACTACAACATACACGGTAACAGGAACAACATCAGGATGCACATCAACCGCAACACGCCTGATCACGGTCACTCCTTCTCCGACTGTTACCACCACAACAACCGGCGGAACAATTTGCGCAGGCAACAGCACAACGATCACTGCAAACGGCGCAACAACTTATTTGTGGATGCCAGGAAATTTAACCGGAACAACTGTTACAGTTTCTCCGGCAACCACAACAACGTATACCGTTACCGGAACTTCCGGCGTTTGTACAGGAACAGCAACAAGAACTATTACTGTTAATCCTGCACCAACTGTTTCCACAACTACCACAGGTGCTTCAATTTGCACAGGCAACAGCACTTCGATTACTGCAACAGGTGCAACAACGTATACATGGATGCCCGGAAATTTAACCGGAACAACTGTTACCGTTACACCTGCTACAACAACAACTTACACAGTAACCGGAACCGCAGCAAATGGTTGTACAAATACTGCTACAAGAACTATTACAGTTACACCATCACCAACTGTAACAGTAACTACAACCGGCGCAACAATTTGTTCAGGCACCTCTACAACAATCACTGCAAGCGGAGCAACAACGTACAGCTGGATGCCGGGAAATTTAACCGGAACAACTGTTACAGTTTCTCCGACAACCACAACGACGTATACCGTAACAGGAACTACCGGCGGATGCACAGGAACAACAGCACAAATCATTACTGTTAATCCATCGCCAACAGTTGCAACAACCGTAACACCGTCCGGAACCATTTGTTCCGGAAACAGCAAAACGATCACAGCAAGCGGCGCTTTAACCTACACATGGATGCCGGGAAATTTAACGGGTAATCCTGTAACAGTTTTTCCTCCAACATCTACTACATACACCGTAACAGGAACTGCAGCAAACGGATGTACAGGAACTGCAACACGAAGCATCACCGTAAATCCGACACCAACTGTTACTGCAACATCATCCAGCTCTTCCATCTGCTCAGGAAATACTATTACGCTCACTGCAACAGGTGCCACCACTTACAACTGGATGCCGGGTAACACAAACGGTGCAGTGATCACACGAACACCAGGTACAACTACTACTTACACCGTTACAGGAACAACAAATGGGTGTTCAGGCACAGCAACTGTAACTGTAATTGTAGGAGCGCCGCCAGTAGTAACCGCAACTGCGGCAAGTCCTTCTATTTGTATTGGAAGCAACACAACACTCACCGGCTCGGGCGCTGCAACGTACACGTGGATGCCGGGAAATTTATCAGGAACTTCTATAACTGTAAATCCAACAGCAACTACAACATATACTGTTACAGGTTCAACCGGTCCGGGATGTACGAATACGGCAACACTAACTGTTACTGTAAATTCATTGCCTGTCGTTTCTGCATCAACTACAAACGGAACAATTTGTGACGGCAGCTTCACAACCATTACTGCAAACGGAGCATCAACGTACACCTGGATGCCGGGAAGCTTAACAGGAACTTCAATCACCGATGCACCGGCAACCACAACAACGTACACCGTTACCGGTACGGATGGAAATGGATGTGTGGGCACTGCAACACAATTGATCACTGTGAATCCTTCGCCAACTGTAGCGGCGACAAACACAGCAGCAACTATTTGTGACGGAGCTTCAACAACGCTCAATGCAACAGGCGCTCCGTCTTACAGCTGGATGCCTGGTAACCTTAGCGGTTCTTCTGTCAACGTTGCTCCATCAGTCACCACAAATTATACGGTAACAGGAACTGCAGCAAACGGATGTACAGGAACAGCAACCACAACGATCACAGTAAATCCGACTCCAACTGTAACAGCGACATCATCGAATGCAACTGTTTGTTCAGGAACAACAATTACACTCACAGCAAACGGCGCCTCCTCATTCAACTGGATGCCGGGCAATTTAAGTGGTGCATCTGTTTCCGATATTCCTGCTGCATCAACAACGTATACAGTTACAGGAACGGAACCAACAGGATGTTCAGGCACAGCAACAATTTCTGTTATTGTAAATGCAAATCCAACCGTATTCGCAAGCATTTCAAACGGAACTGTTTGTGCAGGAACAACAATAACACTTACCGGAACAGGCGCTTCTACTTATGACTGGCAACCTGTCAATTTGCAAAATGCGGTTGTCAATGATGTTCCTGCAGCTTCTGTGAATTACACAGTAACAGGAACGGATGCAAATGGATGTATTGGAAATGCTTTTGTTTCTGTGGTTGTAAATCCTTTACCGGTTGTGGACGCAACAGCTTCCAGCAACGCAGTTTGTATCGGAACAATGATCAATCTCACAGCAACAGGAGCAACGTCTTACAACTGGCAGCCGATCAATCAAACAGGAGCAACCGTTTCTGATACGCCATTGTCAACTACAACTTACACCGTTACAGGAACAGATGGAAATGGTTGTACAAATACAGATACTGCCGGCGTAACTGTTTATGCGCAACCAACAATTGCAATTACAGGAACAGATACAATTTGTGCCGGTAACTCTACCACGCTGACTGCATCAGGAGGATTCTCTTACTTCTGGCCGCTCGGAGGAGAGGCAACTGCGATCATCACCGATTCACCGGTTACAACAACAACGTACACGGTAAACGGAACGGATGCATCAGGATGTTCTAACACAGCAACATTTACTGTAACTGTCGGAACTTCGCCTGCTGTACCGGGTGTAATTGTAAACGGAAGTACATTGACTTCAAGCATCACTGCTGCAAGCTACCAGTGGTTCATGAATGGTGTTCCGATTGCAGGCGCAACAAGTCAGTCGTACGTTGCAACTCAAATGGGATCATTCACTGTTGAAGCGTATGATGATGCAGGATGTGCTTCAGGCCAATCGCCTGCTGTTCTCGATCCGACAGGAATTGCAGTTGCCACGAACGTAGATGCAATCAGCGTTATTCCGAATCCGAACGACGGACATTTCCAATTGAATTTCCATGTAACAAAATCGGATAATTACGTATTGGAAATTTATGACATGCTCGGTCAGGTTATCTATAGCGAGTCGCTGCTTAATTTCAAAGGCGCGTACAATAAAGATATTGACCTGAGCATTCACGGAAAAGGGCAGTACATGATTCGCCTGAGAAGTTCGGTAAATGAAACAACGATCAAGTCGATCACATATTGAAAAAAAATCAAAAGAAAAAAATCCCAAATGCCAGTAGAATGGTGTTTGGGATTTTTTTTATGTCTTTTCTTAAGTCTGGCGGAGGCTTCAATATCAATTTCATTTTTTTACTGTGCCTCTGTGGCAATTCTTTTCGTGAGGCATCTTCGAAAAGATAAATTTTTTCTTAGCTTGAAGCAGCGTTTTGACAAGTTCCTTTGTCATACTTATAATCTGTGTGCGAATTGGATGAAACTGAACTGGTAAAAAAGTGTTTGCAAGGCGAACGGGCGGGGCAAAAGCAGCTGTATGACCGGTTTGCTCCGAAGATGTTTGGCGTCTGTTATCGTTATGCCATTTCGCGTGATGAAGCGGAGGATTTTTTGCAGGAAACATTCATTACTGTTTTCAGAAAATTAAATCAATGGAAAGGTGATGGCGAGCTGGGCGCCTGGATAAGGAAGATTGCCGTGAATACTTCGCTGAACGGAATAAAAGCGCGGCACCGGTTTACTGAAAACATGAACGTTATTCCGATTGATAATATTTCTTACAACGAGGCTTCGCAACAGCCGGATTCGGATAAAGAGCTGATGGAGCTGGTACATCATTTACCGCTTGGCTATAAAACGGTGTTTAACCTTTACGCGATTGAAGGTTATTCGCACGAAGAAATCGGGAAAATGCTCGACATCAAACCTGCCACATCGCGATCGCAGCTGGCACGGGCGAGAGAGTTGCTCATGAAAAAAATAAATTCAAATCAAACCGGGAACAATGGCGGACAACTTGGATAAAATGGACGAAACGTTTAAGAAGTCGGCGGAAGAGTTTTCACTTCTTCCGTCGGCTGACGTTTGGAAAAATATCGAGCAGGATATCCGCAAGCGCGATCGCAGGAGAAGGTTTATCATTTTCTTTTTTGCAGGCGCGGGTCTTTTTATTGCTACAATGCTGTTGTTCACTGATACAACTGAACAGAATAAATCTGCTTCACAGAAAGAAAATCGGGCGGCAAAATCAAATTCAATTCAAAGCAAAGATGCTTGGACCCAAGAGGAAAATACTGTAACGCAAAAAAACATTACACCTGACAATTCTGAATTAGTACAAAGCGTTACTGAATCAAAAGGTCAGGAAAAAAGAAGCGTGGAAAATAAAAACCCGGCTGCTGACCTTGTCAAAGCGGAAAATAAAAATGCAAGTGAAAATACTGGGAACAAAAATTCCGACGCAAAAAATCTGATTACTGAACATGCGCAAACAGGATTGACTCCCGAAGTGATTTCTTCGCAGCCTGCAACTCACGTTAGCGAAAATGTTGGAAGCGTTGCCACTGATACAAAAAACACGCTCGCTGAACAGCGGCAAACCCCAAGGCCGGATGTGGCTTCTTCGCAGCAAACACCAGAAGACAAAGAGCAAGTGGATAGTAATGCGAACGTTCCATTACCTGCTACACTTCCTGCAATCATTGTGCCTGCAGATACCGGGGAACTGACGCCGCTCACAAAATCGCTCAGCCGCTGGAGTGTTGCTATCGGAATTTCGCCTGCACTTGGTTTTTCGCAAAGCAAAGAAGACAACAATTATCAATATGTTGCGCACTACCGCGATTCCACCGATAAAAATCTGCTAACATACAATGTACATGCGGACCTCTCTTATAAAATTAACCAGCAAGTAGAAATTTTCTCCGGCCTTAGTCTTGTGAATTTCAAACAGGAACTACTGCCCAAACAGCTGGTTTACCAATTCACACCCCCGCCCGTCAGCAGCCCGACACCTCAGCAGGTTATGACCGGCGGAACTTCCTTCTATAATAATGGTGATTCGCTTCAGCCCATAAAAAACAAATACACGTTCCTGGAAATTCCATTCGGCATCCATTACAATATTCTCACGGTGCGAAAGTTCAGCATCCGGTTGCAGCCCCACATCGGCTTCAACATGCTGATCCGTTCAAGTGGTAATATCTATGATTACAATTCCCGCCAATACCGGAAATTCAACCGCGAAGATCTGCGTGAGCTGAATTTCTCTTACGGGGGCGGAGTTGCTTTCCAATATGCACTGCGTCCGGATCTTTCCCTGGAGCTCACACCAGGTTACCAGGCTTTCGTTTTTCCGTTTCATAACTCCTCTTTCTCACAAAAATTCCAGCAGGCTGAATTAAGATTTTCACTGCGCTACTTTTTACCGGAATAAGTTTTTGTGTTTTTACGTTGTACGAAAACAGTTTTGCGCAATTGGTTGAATGGCGTGGAATGTTTTTTGTGTGATTAGAAGAATAAAAACAACAACTCTTTTTTCCTCACGCAACGTTTTCTCTTTTCGTGCTGTCATCTATATAAAACCAGGCAACATGAAAACGATCAAAACAATAGCATTACTCTGCATCTCTTTCGCCATCACCAGCTGTTCGAAAGATGAAAACATCCCTGTTCCTTATCAACCACAACAAAACATTGCTGTGCCCAATGGCGATTTTGAAAACTGGACCGCACAGTTACCGGATAGCTGGACTACCAACAGTTGCCCTCCTTGTATGCAACCATTTGAAACCTACATCGTACAGCAGGATTCTTTTGCTCACCAGGGACAATTCGCAGCCAAATTTATTTTCAATAATAGTTATGCTGCGTGGGCACATAACGGAATTGCGGTTACATCACATCCACAGCAACTCAGCGCTTATGTGAGATGTCAATTAGCTCCCACCGACAGTGTGCTGATTCGCGTAAAGGTTTTCAATAATAATGTGGAAGTGGATAACGGCGCCTGGTATGGCACAACGTCCATCAACAATTATTCGCAGATCATAATTCCGATTTCACAGAACACATCGCAGGCAGATTCTGTAAGCATTTACCTCGAAGGCGGACGCAGAGGTTCATTCACTTGCAACAATACTGAGTTCTGGGTAGATGATGTGGAGCTGCATTAGTTTTTTAATTTGCCAAGGTTGACTGTTCGTTTTTAATAACAGTAAGAAATAAAACGCGATTTCCTGTTTTGAATATGATAAGCTCCCGTTTTGCTTCCATCGTCAAATAAGTATAACCATTCATTATTTAAACTTAAACTACAAGATCATGAAAAAGTTCGCTTTCATCCTGACACTGACAGCTGCGTTATTTCTTTTCAGCTTCGGCAAATCTATTACCCATCACAAACAAACTATCAATCCGTTGCTTGGCGATATCAGCTTCATCAGCAAATTCGGATATGAACCTTCGGTAACTACGGACGAAGATCTGCGAATCAAAACACATTTGGAATATGTCGAACAGCTTTTGCGCGAGAAGAACTGCTCGCATCTTTCCCAACAACAAAAAGCAAAAAGAGAAAAGCTCCTTGACTTGCTTCATGAATATTGGACAGCAGGGATTTTCCCGCGTAATTACGATCACGCAGGTCGGGTGCCTTGCTTCATAGATAAGGACGGAAGAATTTGTGCGGTTGGCTACCTCGTAGAACAAACTGCCGGAAGAGAAACAGCAGAGAAAATAAATGCAACTCATAAATATGAAAAGCTTTTAGCTATGAACGATCGCACTGTTGACAGCTGGGTAATTAACAGCGGGCTGACGGCAGAAGAATGCGCGATGATACAGCCGTCATACGGTTTACAACCGCCGACCTACATTTATAATAATTACAATTATATTTCTCCGAAGTACGGAATCTCCTCTGCTGTTCTGGGCGGAGTAAATATGTCGGTCACTGCTCTTAATGCAATTCAAATGGTAAAAGGAACACAAGGCAAAGCTTTGCCGATAATTGGTTTAGTGACCGGCGCAAGTTCAGTAGTATATGGTGCAATTAATTTTCCAAAACAAAGATATATGGGTCCGAATTACGGCACCAATGAAACTCAGAAAGCATTGTCCATATTTAACATTGGGCTCGGCACCGCAACGATGTGTTTTAGCGCATGGAATTTAGCAACGCGTCCCAAAAAGCTATATAACGTTACATGGAATATTTACAGTTTTCCAACTGCTGAAAAACAAACAGGGATGGGATTTTCTCTGACGAAGAGATTCTAATAAAGATTCGCATTATCACGCTTGTCTGCCAAATGCAAGGACGGTATTTTTATAGGTGATCGTTTTCCTAAGGGGTGAGTGAAAAACGAGAAGGCCTCTGCGGTGTGCGGGGGCCTTTCTCGTTCTGCAATTTTTCGTTCGGAATTCTTTTTTTACAAACCGAGGTCTAAAAACCTCTAAGGATTAAAAACCTCCGGGGCTTAGTGCGCGCGAGTATAATTTAAAAAGTACACCAGAGCAAATCTCATTTCATATCCGCTGAAAATTTTTAATAATATCCGGTTACAACCATTTACAAACACTTGAAAACAACAATGAAATTTCTAGCAAAAAAAGAATTGATCAATAGGACCACAAATTTTCGAGCAAATCATTTTCTGTAAAAACAAACGCTACGAGGCTGTCTCAATTTGGGACAGCCTTTTTGTGTTACAAACCAGCGCGGTTAATTAACTTATGCAAGCGCATGGATGATAAGCGCTATGACCGGTGGTAATGCTCCGGCTATGATCAGCCATTTCCCACGACCTTTTATTCCGTACTTTCCTTTGAGAATAAAAAGCCCGGTGATATTTATTACAATAAGCATAACTGCAAAAATATCGGAAGCCCATTTCCATCCTTTCACACTGTTGCGATGAATTACATTCGCTTCATAGAAGATCGGGCGGCGCGACACTTTTTCATACACTGCTGAATGCGAAGTGAAATTTGCATGCAAAGAAGCATTGTCGTAATAAATTTTCACCTGGTCGGGAGTAGGAAGATCATATACTTTGTACTGCTCTTCGCCCACTTGTTTTCCTAATGCTTCAATGTCGTTTTTCGTGATCGTAGCAGCCGTATAATTTCCATTGATCCTGATCGTCTCTTTGGTAATGATAAAATCAGGATTCCAGTCGTCAACGTGATTTAACGCGATGCCGGATAAGCAATACACAATGATTAAGGAGGAAAAAAAAAATCCGATGTCACGGTGAGCCGCCATATTCAGACTGCGGATATTTTTCAATTGCCATCTTGCCATGATCAGCTTACGGGTTTATCATTTTGCACTTTGGTTACATATTCTGCAACAATACTAATTACCCAATTCGTAACATTCGCATCAGGAAGAATAGAATCCGGCTTGTAAATAACCTTGTCTTTTGAATTAGGAATTTTTGCAATCCCATCACCAATAATTTTTACCTGGAACATTTCATCATGCGCTACAAGAACCGGGATAACAACAGCCGTATTTTTAGTTTTCAGCACACGATTAATTGCAACGGCTGTTGAATCAGGATTGTAATGCGCAACGTGTCCGCACCAGCCATAGGAATGCGCATTCATTCCTGTTTCTTTCTCCACATGCTTTCCAACATTATCAAGGAGCGTCGACCATTCTTTCATATACGTTTCATCGCCGTACGCCATCAGCACAACACCTTCTTCAGCAGGATTTTTTGACAATAGGCGCACTCGTGTAAGAATGTTTTTCTGAACGATGTCTGTAAAATCCAGCAATGGTGTAATGTGTGTTTTTGCTTTCGGTGTGTAACGTTCGATCTTTTCAATCTTCAAAACTTCCATCGACTGCGGATCTTCTTTTTGCCCGATGATGGTTGGAATATCATCGAATGAATGCGGGCTCACAGTTAAAAAAACCGGCACAATAATTACATCAGTAAATCCTTCTGCGTCAAATTCTTTTAAACGTGTCGCAATGGAAGGCTCATTGTATTCCATGAAAGCCGTTTTTATTCCTTTCACTTCACCAGAAGCAAGAATAGAATCTTTCACTGTTCCTTCAAGATCGAGCAATGCTTGTCGCCATGTTGGAGAACGTGAGCCGTGATTGACCAGCAGCACTCCGATCTTTTTTTCAATGTTTTTTACTTCTGATCCCACGGTATTGTTTGGATTGCAACTGGCGCAGATAAATACAATTACGCACAGGAGACATGCAAGCGCAACGGTGGAAATGTTTTTTCTTGTTTTCATTTTCGAAGATTCGGTTTTGATAAGATTTATAATTGTTGCATTTCCCATTTTGGATTTCCCTTTATTCCATTTTCATTATAGAAATCAATAAAATGCATTTTGTAATAAGTTCCCGCGTGGTCATGAATAATAAAATTCAGATCCGGATCAGTGATGTAATTGTTGTTTACAAAAGCTTTCCAATCGTAGCCAATCGTATTGATTGCAGGCAAAAGTGGTGCGTTCAACGCAAGCGAATAATCAAGCGCAGCAAAACCAATTGTTGTGTCGCGTGCTGCACTTGTTTGATAGCGGTTAAGAAGACAACC
>JBKJMR010000693.1:0-7419 GCA_046596275.1 Bacteroidia bacterium
CATCCGACGCGAGGAAAGGTGCAATCTCATCAGCTGTTGAACTCACAACAGGAAGCAACATCGGCTCTGAAAAATTTCCATTCTCCTTTCTGAAGCTGACAAAAAGATCGTGATCTGTTTTTTTCTTTTCATTCGGAACAAAGCTCATGATCAACGTTTGATTATCCGTATGCATGTGGCTGCTGATGGAACGGTCTTCGGGTTTGATACCAGATTGATATCCTTTCACCTTAATTCCTTTTGGTCCTTCCCAACCATCTTTCGTCAATTCAAAATAGGAAAAGCCCATTCCATCATATTGTCCGCGCGTATAATAACCTTTGATGTAACGCGTATTTCCATCAACGCTGAATCCTTCAATCGCATTATAAAGCTCATCATTAAATGGCTCTTTCAAATGTCGTGCAGCCGACCAGTTTCCTGCACTATCCAATTTGCTCATCCATATATCCTGTGATCCCGCTTCAGGATACGATCTGTTTTCGGGATGATTGGTGCGAATGAAAAACAGCTTTTTTCCGTCCGGGGAAATAGTCGGAGAAAGTTCGTCGTACTTTGAATTGACCTGCGCACCGAGGTTTTCTTTTTGATATTGCGCATCAACAAGTGAAGGCAATATCAAAAAGAGGGCAAGGAAAAAAGGAGAGAATTTCATTTGCAAAAGGCTTACTCAGTTTCTTTAGTTTGTGTTGGCTTATCGCTTCCGTCAGACAATCTTGAAATGTGTTTGCTGATCGGGAAAGAAATTGTTCCGGTGAAGAAAAGTCCATCGTACGGACGGTAGCCGACTTCTGTTTGAAAAAGAAAACGGCGTGCTTTGAAATCACCGCGTGTTTCTTTGCGTGTAAGCACAGGATACCACGCCATGCCCAGGCGTGCACCAACAGGAGAAGATTTCATTGATGCTTTATAATCCACACCCATGTAGCTCACTTTGCTTATTGGCGCAATGATCGCATCTAAATAAACACGCGTGTGTAATGAAACACCTTTTTTACCAAACTTATCAGTAGAAATTAAAACGCTTTTCGTTTTTTCCTTAAAAATACCGGCGTAAAGTCCGGCAACATTATAATTTAATATTTCAGGTGAATCAAAAACTTCTTCGGGACCATCATAGGAGAGACATCCGCCATAATTCATAAAACCTGCACGTACTCCTACAGCAATATATTGCGTGCTCGGTACCATTACATAAGTTGTGGTTTCAACTTCTTTTCCATCCACTGTGCTGCGTTCAACTTTGAGATTTACTTTATTTGTTTTGTTATGCAGGCCAGTTTTAAAGTTGAGGTATCCGCCGAGCTCAATCTGGCGATGTGCTTTGTTATTTACTTTGTCGCCAAAGGTTTTACCAAATGTAAAGTAGCCATAGCGTAAGATATAATCTGCACCGAACAGATGCTTATAATCTGCAAACCCCCAAACACCGGCGCTGAATGCCATGCCGTCAATATTTTTTACACCGAAATCCAGCTGCGCAATATCAATTCCCATAGCGAAATTGCAAGCACGCATAGGATTGTCTTCCAGAATTTTATATTGTACGTCAGTTTGGGAATGGAGATTAGCACAGGTAATAAACAAGGCTAAAAAGAGGATAATTTTTTTCATGGCGGTGGTTGGTTTACAATGCCAAATCTACTCCGTATGCAACCGTACGCTCAATACGGCATTCTTCGTATTTTGGATTAGGCATGTTTAACTCTCACTGCTCCTCAATCCGGGTTTTTACAGTATTTTGTAATGGTTGTCCATGGTTCTGACCTCAACAAGCCAAAATTCTATTAAATTCAACCCTATGCTCATTGCCACGAAAAAACGTGTTTTAGTAGCGCCGCTTGACTGGGGACTTGGTCATGCAACGCGTTGTGTTCCGGTGATACGCGAATTAATTCACCAGGGCGCGGAAGTTATTCTTGCTGCTGATGGAAGAGCGTTTTCATTTCTTGAAAAAGAATTTCCGGATCTTCAGCTTGTGCGATTGCCCGGATATGACATTACCTATCCGAAACATGGAATGCTTGGGTTGCATTTGCTTTTCCATTCGCTGCAGATCTCGAAAAAAATAAAAAGAGAGAAAAAAGCAATTGAAGTGTTGGCGAGGGAATATGCAATTGATATCATTATTTCGGATAATCGTTTTGAATGCCGTTCTGATGAAACATTCAACGTTTATATCACACATCAGCTGAATGTAAAATCTCCTTTCGCAGAAAAATTTGCCAGACGGCTTCATAAAAAATATTACCAAAAATTTGATGAGATCTGGGTGCCTGATGCGGAAGGACCAATAAATTTAAGTGGTGAATTAGGTCATGATGTAATGACAGAAACGCCATTCCGCTATGTCGGACCTTTAACGCGTTTTCCGCAGGAAGATCTGTTGAATTCACGTCCGAAAAAATGGTGGGTTGTTGTGTTGCTCAGCGGACCTGAACCGCAGCGTTCGATCCTGGAAAAAATAATTCTTGAAGAGCTTGCCAAACACATGGAAGAAGCGCTGATTGTGCGCGGCATTACGGACGGAACAGATAAAGTTTCTCATCCGTATCCGCATGTGACGATGATCGATCATCTTGCAGACAAAAAGCTGGCGGAAGAAATTCTCAGCGCTCACTATATTGTTTCGCGCCCGGGATATTCTACGCTTTGCGATCTTTCTGCGCTGAATGTTTCGCCGATTGTAATTCCTACTCCGGGACAAACCGAGCAGGAATATCTTTCACAGTATCATGCTGCGCAGAATAATGTGGTGGTACAAACGCAGTCGAAATTTAATTTGCGTGAAGCAATCAATTCGTTTCATCACATTAATTTATTCGGTGTTTATCCTGACAGGAAAGCGCTGGAAAAAAGAGTGGCAGCGATTTTAAAAAAGTGATTTTTTTTCTCATCATCAGGCAGTTCGCGAAACCCGATTTCTTTTTCTTTGGGGGCTTTTGCGAAAGCAATTTTTCATTGGGGGCTTTTGCGAAAGCAATTTTTCATCATCAGGCGGGTTTGCGAAACCCGCCTAATGATGAAAAATTATTGCTTCACAATTTTTTTCGTTGCAACACCACCATCACCCAGGAAACGCACAGTGTAAATTCCGGCAGGTAAAGTTCCAAGGTCAAGTTTGTAGCTGTAGGAATTCACTTGCTGATTCATCACCATTCTTCCTGTGATATCAAGCACTTCAATATTCATTTCTGCTGACCATTTTCCGAAATAAGAAACCATCACTTCTCCATTTGTCGGATTCGGATGAACGCTGAAGAACTGATCGAAAGAAAAATCTCTTACTGTAAGCGGATTACATCCTGCCTGCGAGTTGAACAAACCATAACGTGCAGAATCGCTGAACAGGAATGACATCATTCTTGCTTTTTGTCCGAGTGTAAACATGTTCATGCAGGAATCATTTGAGTAATCCATGTAATTCTGCACCATGTCATTCGGATCATTTGCGCCCCAATAGGAATCTTCATTGCTGCAGGAATTAAGATTCACCTGGCAATCGCTTGAAGAAGCTGCACTCGCATTCGGTGTATCTGCAATGGAATCAGTTCCTGTTATGCAATCGCTGTCATCACCCCAGATGTGATACAAACCGAAATAATGCCCGATCTCGTGACTGGCAGTTCTTCCTAATGTGCTTGGTGCAGTTACAGTTCCCATTGTTCCGAATGCAGTGTAAGTAATGGCGACACCATCTGTTGCTGCAGCTCCGCCCGGAAATTGCGCATAACCCAAAAGTCCCGGGAACAAATTACACACCCAGATATTTAAATACTGATCTGTAGGCCACGGATCAATTCCACCGCTTGCAGTTGTTTTTACATCTTCTGTGATCGGTTGAAAAAATGCGCCGAAGTCTCCGCCTGTTGATGAAGTGCGGGTAATTCCGTTAGTAGGATTTCCATTCGGATCGCGTGTTGCAAGACAAAACTCAATTCCTACATCAGCTGCAAGTGAATCAAATGCAGTTGGCCTGTTGCTTGTATCCGCATTCAGCAAACGGTAATCCTGGTTCATCACAGCGATCTGCGAATAGATCTGCTGATCGGAAATATTTTGTGCAGCGTTGATGTAAACAACATGGACAACCACCGGAACAGTGATCACAAGTGAACCACGTGTGCGACCGGCATTCGGATGTTGCGCAAGCCAAAGACGTGCTGCAGATTCGGTAGCTGCACGATGAGCTGCGATGGCAGGATCTTGTTGTTGCTGCTGGTAAACAGGCATCGTTGCGCATTTTTCGGAAACTTGTGCATTTACCAAAAGTGAAATGCTTAGAAGGAGGAAAAGGGATGAGAGTTTTTTCATGAACTATTTTTGTTTTAAGGAGGGGAACGAATTACGAATCAAAAACGAATGTACGAAAGGCTTTGGGATGGAACTAACAAGCTAATTATTATTCATAATTCAAATTTTAAAATCATATTTGCAGCCGATTTATTTTTTTTATTTATACTTTTTATATGAAAGCATTGTTAAAACGTGATGATTTATTGTATCCTGAATTAAGCTATAAAATTATGGGATGCGCCTTAAGTGTGTATAATCAACTTGGATCAGGTCATTTAGAAAAGGTTTACCAAAAGGCCCTGGCAATTGCATTTACTAAAGCCGGACTAAAATTTAGTGAACAACTAAAACATGAAGTCTTTTTTGAAGGCGAAAACCTTGGTTACGGAAAATCCGACTTCCTGGTAGAGAATAAAATTATTGTAGAAATCAAACGAGTAAACTACTTTAACCCGGCGGACTTTAAACAGGTTAAAAAATATTTAGTTCAAACACCATTGGAATTAGGGATACTCATTCGATTTACTCCCGATAAAGTTCTATCCAAAAGAGTAGTGAATATTATTTCTATAAATGGCGCACAAGAAAATCCCGCCGACAAATTAGCAGGATAACGCATTAACAAATTCGTACATTCGTTTTTGATTCGTAATTCGTTCCCTACTAAATTTCTTCCTTCGGCAACGTAAATGAAAATGTAGATCCGGAACCCTCTGCGCTTCTTACGTTTATATTTTGTCCGTGCGCTTCTAAAATATGCTTCACAATTGCAAGACCTAATCCTGTTCCGCCCTGGTCCCTGCTCCTTCCTTTGTCGACACGATAAAAACGTTCGAACAAACGCGGCAAATGTTCTTTCGAAATACCAATTCCATTATCGGAAATTTCAATTAATACATGATCTTCCACATCATAAAAACGAGTTTGTGTTTCACCACCTTCTTTACCGTACTTGATGGAATTGTAAATAAGGTTTGTGATCACTTGTCGGATGCGGTCTTTATCGGCAACAACATAAATTGCCTTGTAAGGATCACGGAAAGAAAGTTTGATATTTCTCTCTTTTGCTTTTATTTCGAGTGAATAATGCACTTCCATAAACAGCTCGTAAATGTCAAAAGGATAATTTTCAATACTCAACTCACCTGTTTCAAGCTTTGAAATTGACTCAAGATCATCAACAATATTTATCATCCGCTCCACACTTTTCTCTGCGCGTTCCAGGTAATTTCTATTGATGGAAGGATCTTCCAATCCACCATCAAGCAAAGTGCTGATGTAACCCTGTATATTAAAAATCGGGGTTTTTAATTCGTGTGAAACATTACCGAGAAATTCGCGGCGATACTGTTCAAGCTTTTTCAAACCTTCAATTTCTGCTGAACGGTTTTTCACAAGATCAGTTACTTCACGTTCCATTTTCAACATCAGGTCTTCACTACCATCCGAAGTGATCTGCGATTGCGTATCCTTTAAATTGTAAATGGTTTTGTAAAGTGTGACGATCCTGTTATTTACAAAATTGCGCAGGTAATACAGGAAAACGAACCAGCTCAGCAACCCTGCAGCGGCACCGCCTGTAGCCGCAAGCATCCAGCTCACCGGCGATTCAAAAACATAAGCAAGAATAAAAATGAAAGCCGCCACAACAGATCCGATGATCATAGCGGCATTGCGCGCAAGTTTTTGTAAAGAAATTTTATGCATTTGATTCCAGGCTGAACCTGTTACACAAAAATGAGGAATATTCCTTTATAAAAGGATCTTCAGGAAGGAAAGGTAAGAGTAACAAGGATCAAGCGTACGAATGATTTTCAATTACTATAGTTTTTCGTCTCAACTCCTTTGTTGTCTCTTCCTTATGTTTATCTAAAATTCAAATTTATATCCAACACCTTTAACAGTACGAATAAAATCTTCGCCGATCTTTTCACGCAGCTTACGAATATGAACGTCAATCGTGCGATCGCCCACCACCACTTCATCACCCCACACACGATTCAGAATTTCTTCGCGTGCAAAAACTTTTCCCGGTTTAGATGCAAGAAGGGAAAGCAGTTCAAACTCTTTTCTCGGCAAATTAATTTCTCTGCCGTCTTTTATCACGAGATAACTTTCACGGTCGATGCGAATACCGCCCATGTCAACCGATTCACTTCCTTTTTCACCCGGCGAACGGCGAAGCAATGCTTTTATCCTGCTAAGCAGCACCCGTGGTTTGATCGGCTTATTTATATAATCATCAGCACCTGCATCAAACCCGGCGATGTGAGAATAATCTTCGCTGCGTGCGGTGAGGAAAGCAATAATCAGCTCATCCATTCCGGTTGCTGCGCGTAATTCACGACACACTTCAATACCATCAAGTCCCGGCATCATTACATCGAGCAGCACAAGATGAGGCATTTCTTTTTTCGCAATTGAAATCGCTTCATCACCATTTGCAGCGGTGAAAACCTGGTAACCTTCCTTCTTCAGGTTGTAGCTGAGGAATTCGAGGATGTCCTGTTCATCGTCTACAATTAATATTTTATGGGAGAATGTAGTCATATATGCTTTTTATTCCGTGACAAAGGTAACAGAGCGCGGCGTGTTCCAGTGTTAACGTAAGATTAAGTTAACATAAATGCCATGCGGGAAAAAATCGTCATTTAACATGAAGTTCATGTTGGCGTAATCCTGCTGTCACGTCAAAAAAGTTCCTTTGCGGCAACTAATTCCCTCATGCGAAATGAATTTCAGACTCACGATTGCGGCACTTTTTCTCTTTGTGTTAACTTGTTTCTCCCAAAACGGAACGATTTCCGGTACGATTACAGAACAAAATAACGGCTTATTGGTAACCGGTGCAATTGTGATCGTTGATAGCCTTCCGAAATATGGCGCTGTTACTGACTTCGATGGCACCTATTCGATAAAAATTCCTGCGGGCACGTATTCTGTGAGCTGCCAGTACACAGGATATGCGAAATCCACCATCGGCCGGGTTAAAGTGGAAGCAGGAAAAACTACAACGCTTGATTTTTTGCTGACAGATCGACTGGATTCCACGGCAGTAGTGGAAATTATTGAAAAAAGACAGGCAAGCGGCACGGCTGCGTTGCTTGATACCATTCACGAAGG